>JBPCSW010000143.1:0-15887 GCA_051006675.1 Fluviibacter sp. | reverse complement strand
ATCAAAGCCACCGTACTGGTTGAAACCATTCTGGCCACCTTTGAAATGGAAGAAATCCTGTATGAGCTGCGCGAGCACTCGGCAGGCCTGAACGCTGGTCGTTGGGATTACATTTTCAGCTGCATCAAGAAATTCAAGAAGAACAAGGATTTCTGCCTGGCGCAGCGTGGCGCCATCACCATGGAAGTGCCAGTCATGCGTTCATACGCGCTGGCTCTGGTCAAGGCCTGCCATAAGCGCGGTGCACCGGCGATGGGCGGCATGTCTGCACTGATCCCGATCAAGAATGATCCGGTTGCAAACGAAAAGGCATTGGCCGGCATCCGTCACGATAAAACCCGTGATGCCAACGACGGTTTTGACGGCGGCTGGGTCGCTCACCCAGGCCTGGTTTCTATTGCTGCCGAAGAATTCCAAAAGGTACTGGGCGATCGTCCAAACCAGTGGGAAAAGCAGCGCACCGAAGAATTCGGCGCTAAAGATTGGCTGAATTTCCAACCGGAACAACCCATCACCGAAGCAGGTCTGCGCAACAACATCAACGTGGGTATCCACTACCTGGGCAGCTGGCTGGCCGGCAATGGCTGTGTGCCGATCCACAACCTGATGGAAGATGCTGCCACGGCAGAAATCTCCCGCTCGCAGGTATGGCAATGGGTGGTCTCGCCGAAGGGTGTTCTGGATGATGGCCGCAAGGTTACCGTCGAGATGGTACGTGGCATGATCGGTGAAGAGCTGGTCAAGGTTAAAGCCACCGTCACCGCCCAGGGTGAGGATACTGCGACGTATGACCAAGCCGCGGTTATTTTCGACAAGATGTCACTGACCCCGGAATACCCTGAGTTCCTGACTTTGCCGTTGTACGAAGCCATGGCTTAACCCACCTCGCTTCAACCAAGACGGCACCTGCGGGTGCCGTCTGCCTTTGTGGAGACTCGCTTATGCTCGCTGCACTTACCTGGCTATTGCTTTACCAACTCACCGGAGAGATTCTGGTTCATGTACTTGATCTACCAGTACCGGGCCCGGTCATTGGCATGGCGCTGCTGTTTCTCACCCTTGTGATACGAGGCTATGGCGAACGCCCTATTCCCAGAGCCTTACAACAGACGGCTAACACGCTACTACAACACCTATCCCTGCTGTTTGTACCTGCGGGAACCGGCGTCATGCTTTATCTACAATTGATCATGGATGAATGGCTACCGATTAGTGTTGCACTCATCATCAGCACCTTCGGCGGCATGACTGTCACGGCGCTAATTCTGCGAGCACTCACCCGACCAAAGTCAGAGGCTCAAAATGCCTGAACGCATCACGCAAACCTGGGTCTATCTATCCGCCACACCGCTCTTCTGGTTAACGATGACTTTGATGGCCTACCAGATTGCCCACTGGATTTACCGCCGTTGCGGTGCGCACCCCATCGCCAATCCGGTGCTGATTGCTGTTGTCTTGCTGCTTGCGTTAATCACGTTAACCGGCACACCCTACGATACCTATTTCAGTGGCGCACAATTCGTACATTTTCTGCTGGGCCCTGCAACAGTTGCTTTGGCTATTCCCCTCTATGGGCAGTTTCAGCGATTGGTCGGGCTGGCCGGCCCATTACTCATCGCCTTAGTTGGCGGTTCAACAACTGCCATGCTGAGCGCCATCTTTGTCGGCCACTGGGCGGGAGGTAGCTTACCCACACTGCTCTCTCTTGCTCCTAAATCCGTCACCACGCCTATTGCGATGGGTATCGCTGAACGCATCGGCGGGCACCCTTCTCTGGCTGCGGTAATGGTTATCGCCACCGGCATCATTGGCGCTATCACTGCACAAACGCTCTTTCGCTGGCTCAAGGTGAAAGATGAGGCCGTAGGTGGCTTTGCCTTAGGCGTAGCAGCCCATGGCATCGGTACTGCGCGCGCCTTTCAGGTCAGCGAAACGATGGGAGCCTTCGCGGCCTTGGGCATGGGATTGAATGGCTTACTCACAGCCCTCGCACTGCCAACGCTAATTCAGTGGCTCAAGCCGCTGCTGCAATAACCTACCCCCTATACCATCAGGCCAGCACTAACTCGCAGGGAGTCTTCCAGTTCAGCGCGGCAGCCTGCCAGCGCTGCGCCCAGGCACTTGGGCCAAATAACCGCACCTGCTCAACTCCCGGTTCATTAACCAGCTGCAACGCAACAGGATCGCGGACATAAACCACATTAAATAATCCATCCGGCAATCCACATTGTCCACACAATTCGGTCAGCGCTAACGCACAAGAAGGGGCATCCGCATCGGGCACCAGCGTAATGGCACCCCCACTAACCAGTACCGGCAGCACCAGTTTGATCGCCGCCGAAACTGGCATCCCCGGACCTGCCAACGCCAGCACAGAGCCGTTCACTCCATGCGCTGAAAGCGGCCTCGCCAAAAGCTCCCGTACGATGGCAATCGAGTTCGCCACATCGGCTTTGCCTGACTCCAGATGTGTACAGCTCTCCACCGCACTGAGTCCGGCAAAGTGTTCTTCCAGCTCTTCAATTGCTTCTAGCAAAGATGTCAGAAATTCCGCAACCGATGGCGACGCTAATCGCTGTGACTGATTCGCACAAACGATAGCGCTCGCCGCCAACGCCTTATCCACCATAGGCACCCGACGAATTAAACGCTGCGTGGCCGATTCGCGAATCTCGTTAAACTCCTGCGGCATCGCCAACACTGGGCGTCCATTAATCCACAACGGAATCGCCGGCGCTTCACGCGGCGGCAAAGTGCAACATCCTGTCATTTGTAATCCCTGCATCAAGACCTGTTTTCACATAGTAAAATACGGTCTAGTCTTTAAAATGTATTTGCTTGCATTCTATCTTTTCTACACGCCACCTGTCTGACCAATGACTGCCAACCCCCAAACAAAGCGCGCCACTAACAACGGGATCCAGGTGTTCGAACGCGCAGACCTGTTGCTTGGCCTTCTGGCCAACCAGGCTTCGCCCGTGGGATTAAAGCTTTTGGCCAGCGAAACCGGTCTCAACATTTCCACCGTACACCGTATTCTGGGTGCGTTGGCTAACATCGGCCTGGTTGAGCATCAAACTGGCGGCTTTTATCGACTGGGCTTGCGCTGGCTAGAGTATGGCAATCTGGTTCGTGAGCGCCTACAGATCCGTGATGTCGCGCGCCCCTATATCGAACAACTGCACGAGCAGATTGGTGAGCCCGTCAATCTGGCGATCCGAGACGGCGACGAAATTATTTACCTGGACCGCGCAGCTGCAAATGCAGCCCGCGTGCGCGTTTTCTACCGTGTCGGTTCTCGCGCCCCACTACACCTCACGTCATTAGGCAAACTCTTTCTGGCTGAAGAAAATACCGCGCAAGTTGAGGCCTATGCCAAACGTACTGGCCTGCCGGGCAATACCGAATACTCACTGACCGATCTCTCGGCTTTAACCAAAGCCCTTGCTGAAGTACACCATGCAGGTATTGCTTTTGACAATGAAGAAGCCGAGCTCGGCTTACGCTGTGTCGCTGCACCCGTACGCGATGATCAGGGACTCCTGGTTGCAGCTGTATCCGTTTCTTCACCGAGCGACCGCTTTGGTGAGCACGAAACGATCTGGGTACCTGCTATCAAAGCTTGCGCAGACGAGATATCGCGCGCACTAGGCGCGCGTCTCTCAATCAATTAACTTTGCGCTTCAGCCCACTTCTTGAGGCGATTGGCATCGCCCACCCGGGTCATCGAACCTTCCGAATCAAGTAGTACAAAGACCATCGGACGGTTATTCACCTTTGCTTGCATCACCAGACATTTACCAGCTTCGCGGATAAATCCGGTTTTAGTCACGCCGATATCCCAACCATCGGAGCGTACCAGGGGGTTCGTGTTGCGATATTCCTGCATACGGCCACGCACATCAAACTTGGCTTCCGAGGTGGTCGATGCTTCGCGAATCTGTGAATACTTCGAGGCGGCGGTGACCATCTTCGCCAAATCGCGCGCCGTAGAAACGTTACCGGAATTCAGACCCGTAGGATCCAGAAAACGGGAATTCATCATGCCCAGCTCTTGCGCCTTACGATTCATGGCAGCCACAAAAGCAGGAATACCACCAGGATAGTTGCGGCCCAACGCATGCGCCGCACGGTTTTCCGATGACATAAGCGCCAGCAACAGAGCTTCCTGTCGCGTCAGTTGCGTGCCCACTGCCAAACGCGAGCGGCTCCCCTTAAGGGTATCCACATCATCATCGGTAATATAAAACTCTTCGTTCATCGGCAGATGGGCATCGAGCATGACCATCGCGGTCATCAGTTTGGTAATCGATGCAATCGGTACGATCTGCGTTGCATTCTTCTGATACACCGCCTCGCCGTTCTGCATATCGAGCAGCAATGCTGCATGCGAATGCAAGCCAGGCGAACTACCTACCGGGCCACTCCACTCACCCCAGTTTTTGGGCGGGTTATCGCGCGGCTTTTTACTGGCGAGCAAACGACTCGGCTTCTTAGAGGTAGCGCTGACGACTTTATCTCGTGCTGCACCCTGAGCCGCAACCGTTTTAGGGGTTGTTTTCATGGCCTGCGACTTCACAGGCTTGGCCGTCTGCTTGTTTTTTGTGGTGGCAGTCTTTGTTTTGCTGCTCTGTTTGTTGTCAGACGTTGCTGCATATCCAACAGATGCAGAAAGCACCCCACTCGCAACGAGCGCTGCCAATAACTTCAGAGAAAGAGAACGTTTATTCAAAGCCATAGACATGCACCACTCAAGCAAAAAGCCCCACCAATTAAGGCCGGTGGAACCTAGATCATATTCAATGGCTACATTCTAGCGCAAACGCCCGGATTTTCCAAAGAAAATCCGGGCGCAAAACCAATTAAATTAACAAGATAGCCGATCTCTCTTAAGAAATTTTTCAGCTTCGTTGCTGCTCGTCCATCAACGCATCAACCACGGCCAGCGCCGTCACATTTACAATACGCCGCACCGTTGCCGTTGGCGTCAGGATATGCGCCGGTTTGCGCGAGCCCAGCAAAATCGGGCCGACGGTCAAATTGTCCCCTGCTGCCACCTTAAGCAAATTAAACGCAATGTTAGCTGCATCAAGATTTGGCATCACCAGCAGATTGGCAGGCCCCTTCAAACGACTATTCGGGAAGACCTGCGAACGAATCACTTCATCCAGCGCTGCATCACCATGCATCTCTCCTTCTACTTCAAGCGAAGGCGCTACTTCATGGAGACGCGCCAAGAGCGCACGCATCTTCTGAGCGGTTGGTGTATCCAGGCTGCCAAACGAAGAATGCGAAAGCAGAGCCACTTTCGGCGCAATACCGAAACGGCGGATTTCTTCAGCTGCCAGCAGCGTTGTAGTCACCAGTTCCTCAACGGTTGGGTCATAGTTCACGTAAGTATCTGCAATAAACACCGTACGACCCGGCAACATCAACAGGTTCATGGCTGACAAACGATCCACACCATCGGCATTGCCGATAATGTTTTCAACGTGTGTCAGATGCAACTCATAACGGCCGAACGTGCCACAAACCAGACCATCGGCATAGCCCAGCCGAACCATCAATGCTGCATACAGCGTGGCACGACGACGAATCTCGCGCTTGGCATACTCTGCACCTACGCCCTTACGCTCGGTGAGTCGATGATATTCCTGCCAGAACTCATCGTAATGCGCTTCGAAGAACTCTCCATCGTTGTAAATGATCTCGAAATCAACGCCCGGGCGAATTCTCAAACCGGCTGCTTCAATCTTGCGGGCAATTTCCGCCGGACGACCAATCAACACCGGTTTAGCAATGGCTTCATCACAGATAACCTGTACCGCACGCAGCACACGTTCCTCTTCGCCTTCCGCAAAGACGATCCGCTTAGGCGCCAACTTGGCCTGGGCAAACACCGGCTTCATGATCATGCCGGAGTGGTATACAAAGTCATTAAGGCTTTGCAGATAGGTATCCCAATCACGAATAGGCCGGGTTGCGACTCCTGAATCCATCGCAGCCTTTGCAACCGCCGGTGCAATCTTGACGATCAGCCTCGGGTCAAAGGGTTTTGGAATCAGATACTCATGGCCAAAGCCAGAAATTTTTTCGCCATAAGCAGAGGCGACGACATCCGATTGCTCGGCGCGCGCCAGATCTGCAATCGCTTTAACCGCGGCCAGCTTCATTTCTTCCGTAATGGTCGAAGCACCCACATCGAGTGCACCACGGAAAATAAACGGGAAGCACAGCAAGTTATTAACCTGGTTCGGATATTCCTAACGAACGGTCGCGATAATCGCATCATCACGCACAGCCTTCACTTCATGCGGCAGAATTTCTGGCGTTGGGTTAGCCAGCGCCAGAATCAGAGGATCCTTGGCCATCTTGGCCACCATCTCCGGCTTCAGTACGCCGCCTGCCGAAAGCCCCAAGAAAACATCGGCGCCTTCGATCACTTCTGACAACTTCCGGGCATCGGTTTTCTTAGCATAGCGCGCCTTGATTTCGTCCATGTCTTCGGGACGACCTTCGTACACCACGCCATGAATATCCGTCACCCAGATATTTTCAACAGGCACACCGAGTTGTACCAATAATCCCAGACACGCCAGTGCCGCGGCGCCCGCACCCGAGGTGACGAGCTTCACCCGCTTCAAATCTTTACCCAATAGGTGCAAACCATTCAATAACGCGGCACCCACCACGATAGCCGTGCCGTGCTGGTCATCATGGAAGACCGGAATCTTCATGCGCTCACGCAGCTTCTTTTCGATATAGAAGCACTCCGGCGCCTTAATGTCTTCGAGGTTAATACCGCCGAAAGTAGGCTCCAGGCTCGCGATGATTTCGACCAGCTTATCCGGGTCGTTTTCGCTGACTTCGAGATCGAACACATAGATATTGGCAAATTTCTTGAATAGAACGCCCTTGCCTTCCATCACTGGCTTGGCTGCCAATGGGCCGATATTTCCTAAACCGAGCACCGCCGTACCATTGGTAATCACACCAACAAGATTTGCTCTGGAGGTGAGTGTAGCAACCTCTTCCGGCTTGGCAACGATCTCCTCACAAGCCGCCGCCACCCCAGGCGAATAGGCCATAGAGAGATCATATTGGTTGGTTAATTGCTTGGTGGGCGTTACCGCAATCTTGCCGGGCTTGGGAAAGCGATGGTAATACAGCGCCGATTCGCGGAGCCGTTGTGTGTTGTTTTTTGCAGAATCGTTGCTATCAGTTTGTTTTTTATCGATTTTGTCGCTCACCGCACCATCTCCTCGGGGTTTATTCTTTGGTGAAAGCATACGCCGACTTTCTTAGCTGTGCATGAAGTGCGATAATTACACTCTTATATGAGAGATGCGCCTTTGCGCACCGGACATTCACCACAAGAAGACTGGTCGGCACGCTTCAGCCAACGCAATCCAGCGGACAGCAACAAGGACATACAGGAGAAACCATGGTCGCCATCAACGCCCCTGAATACGTTAAGAACACCCGCCTCAAGGCCTGGGTTGAAGAAATTGCTCAACTGACAGAACCTGATCAGGTTGTCTGGTGTGATGGCTCGCAAGAAGAATATGACCGCCTTTGCGCACAAATGGTCGCTTCGGGCACGCTGATCAAGCTGAATGAAGCCAAACGTCCTAATTCGTACCTAGCATTCTCTGATCCGTCGGACGTTGCCCGCGTTGAAGACCGCACCTACATCTGCTCGGAAAAGCAGATCGATGCTGGCCCAACCAACAACTGGGAAGAGCCGGCCAAGATGCGTGCCACCCTGAACGGTCTGTTCAAGGGCTGCATGCATGGCCGTACGATGTACGTGATTCCATTCTCAATGGGTCCATTGGGTTCGCCAATTGCGCACATCGGCATCGAGATTTCCGATTCGCCTTACGTGGTGACAAACATGCGCACCATGACCCGTATGGGCAAGGCTGTTGTAGAGCTGCTCGGCACCGATGGCGAATTTGTGCCTTGCGTACACACTGTCGGCGCACCGTTAGCACACGGCGAAAAAGATTCCGCCTGGCCATGCAACCCGGACACCAAATACATTGTTCACTATCCTGAAACCCGTGAAATCTGGTCTTACGGTTCGGGCTACGGTGGCAACGCACTGCTCGGCAAAAAATGTTTTGCCCTGCGTATCGCTTCGAGCATGGCGCGCGACGAAGGCTGGCTGGCCGAGCACATGCTGATTCTTGGCGTTGAATCGCCAGAAGGTGAAAAATCTTACGTTGCAGCAGCATTCCCATCGGCTTGCGGCAAAACCAACTTCGCCATGCTGATTCCACCACAAAGCTTCAACGGTTGGAAGATCACCACCATTGGTGATGACATTGCCTGGATCAAGCCACGCAAAGACAAAGATGGCGTTACCCGTTTCTACGCCATCAACCCGGAAGCCGGCTTCTTTGGCGTTGCCCCGGGCACCAGCGAAAAAACCAACTACAACGCGCTGGCCACACTGAAAGAAAACATCATCTTCACTAACGTCGCACTGACCGACGATGGTGACGTCTGGTGGGAAGGTCTGACCAAAGAAGCGCCAGCACACCTGATCGACTGGCAGGGCAAAGACTGGACACCAGAAAAGGCCAAGGAATCGGGTCGCAAGGCTGCTCACCCGAATTCACGCTTCACAGCACCTGCCAACCAGTGTCCGTCGGTGGATAGCGCCTGGGAAGATCCTGCCGGCGTACCAATCTCGGCATTCATCTTCGGTGGCCGTCGTGCAACGACCGTGCCACTCGTTTACGAAGCCTTCAATTGGAACTACGGTGTCTACCTGGCATCGACGCTGGGTTCGGAAACGACTGCCGCTGCTTTTGGTGCCCAAGGCGTTGTTCGCCGCGACCCATTCGCCATGCTGCCGTTCTGCGGCTACAACATGGGCGACTACTTCCGTCACTGGTTGAAGATGGGTAACACCGTCGACAACCCACCGGGCATCTTCTGCGTCAACTGGTTCCGTGTTGATGAAGATGGCAAGTTCATGTGGCCAGGCTTTGGTGACAACATGCGTGTCCTGAAGTGGATCGTTGATCGTGTTAAGGGTCGTGTTAACGCCAAGGAAACTGCTCTGGGCTGGACGCCGAACTACGAAGACATCGACTGGACTGGTCTGGATATGACTCGCGAAGACTTCAACAAGCTCACCAAGCTGGATGCAGCTGGCTGGGAGAAGGAACTCGAGTCGCATAAGGAATGGTTTGACAAACTGGCTGATCGTCTGCCACAGGAGCTTGAGTTGATTCGCCAGCTCAGCACACTGTCGATGGCTGAAGCCAACAAACAAGTAGCCTAAGCTTAGGCTACTCTGAGACAAAGGCCACCTACGGGTGGCTTTTGTTTTAGTCCGCCCCATGCCGCCCCATGCGATCCATTAAAGCAACCCTGACACTCCTGCTATCAGCGGGCGTCGTGGTCATGGCTTCCGGCGGACAGACAGCATGGGCACAGACGGCCGGATCGCTGCCCCGGCTCACATCCGAAGAAATGCTACCCACAAAATCCGATCTAACAACTGCAACCACGCTATTCGGCGACTGGGGTGGATTACGTCCCCTCCTGGATAGCTACGGAGTCAACTTCACACTCAATCAGACGAGTGACTACCTGGGCAACACCAGCGGCGGCATCAAACAGGGCTTTGTCTACGACGGCCTGCTCGACCTCGAGCTAGACATCGACCTCAACAAATTAATGGGCTGGCGCGGCGGAAAAATTCACCTTACCGGTTACGGTATTCAGGGACAGGATCTCTCCACACAGAACATCGGCAACCTGATGACCGTCAGCAATGTCGAGTCACAACCCTCGCTGGCAAAAATCGGGGAGTTCTGGTTAGAGCAGCGATTGATGGATAACCGGCTTCGCTTACGCGGTGGCTTACTGGAAGCCGACCGCTATTACATGATGAGTCCCACCGCGACCGTATTCGTGAATTCCACTTTTGGCTTCCCGGATAGCTGGGAAGCCAATATGCCCGGTGGTGGCCCGGGTTTCCCCAACGCGGCGCCAGGAGGCCTTGCCAGCTTTGATTTCAATGACGACTGGAAACTCACCGCTTCCGTCATGAACGGCTCACCCGTGGGGCCTTCTACATCATCAACTTCTTACGGCATAAGTTTTCCTGTAGGTGATGGTGCGCTTTCGTGGGTGGAAGCCGCCTATACACCCGAGTTTCGGCTTGGCGATACAACATTGCCCGGCAACTACAAACTGGGCGGCTGGTACAACTCTGCGATCGTCGACAACGTCACACAATCCAGCAGCGGCCGCACTTTCGGTAGCCCGATCAACACCAGTTACCGTGGGCAATATGCCATTTACGGCCTAGTAGATCAAACGATCTGGCGCGAGGCCGGTACAGAAACCCAAGGGCTCAGCGCATTCACCCGAGTCACATACAACCCGCAAACAGATCGCAATCTGGTGACCTGGTATTTTGATGCGGGGCTTGCCTATGTCGGTCTTTTTGGTGGTCGACCTCAAGATATCCTTGGCTTAGGCTTTGGCTGGGCCAAGTTCACACCCTACCTGAATGGACCCATCGCGGCTCAGAACAACACAAACGGCACGCAAACACCGTTAGTCAAACCGGAAAGCCTGATTGAGCTCACCTACCAGGCGCCCATCAACCCCTGGTTAACGCTGCAGCCATTTCTTCAATACGCCGTAAACCCGGGAGGCAGCGCACCAATGCCTAACAACCCTAACCAGGCCATCCCGAACGCAACGATTGTCGGCCTGCGCGCCAACGTGGCCTTCTAAGCAATCCCTTAATACACCACTGCAATCGTTGGACAGACACCATCTATTCGAGTCCAATCAAAGCAGGGGCCCGGATCCGTCTTACGTACCGGTGCAATATACGCATGACTCGTAATGGCCTTGATTGGCCAGCGCTCAACCAGGGACTTCAACAATTCCTGCAGCGTTACATACTGAGCATCTTCAAAGGGCGTATCGTCATCTCCCTCTAGTTCGATACCAATCGAAAAATCATTGCAACGCTCGCGACCCCGCCAATTCGACACCCCGGCATGCCACGCACGCAGCGCAACGGGAACAAATTGTAACAACTCACCATCCCGCCGGATAAAAAAGTGCGCAGACACCTTTAACCCTGCGATCTGCTTATAGTAGGGATGCGCATCGGGGTTTAACTGGTTCGTAAACAGCTGCTCGATGCCCGGGCCACCATACACCCCCGGCGGCACGCTAATAGAATGGATCACCACCAGATCAATCGCCACCCCATCCGGTCGCAGATCAAAATTGGGGGAGGGCACAACCCGGACGCCCGGATGCCAATCCGTTATTGAATGTGAACTCATGCGTTGATGATAACCAATACCCGGGTAGTTTTGGATTTTTCTGCAGCGTACGGCGACCGATGCACTGATTTTGTATAATTCAGCCATCCCAATAATCGAGCACTAACTTAATCCCATGATCCGCAAACTGACTCTTGCTATTGGCTTTACTGCCGCACTACTGTCCCTAACTGCCTGCCAGACTACGCAGAGCAACGGAGAACCTCTCACCAATGAACAGGTCGTCACCAAACGCGAAGCAATTCTCAAAATGGCGCGCACCGGTGTTGAACATCTCATCCGGCAAAGCCCCAAGGCCGCTGAAGAAATCCGCTCTGCAGCAGGCTATGCCGTATTTAACGCCACCAACGTCAACATCGTTCTGGTCGTATTATCCAACGGGGACGGCGCCCTGTTTCAACCAGGCCAGACGCCGGTATTCATGATGGAACGTAAAGCCGGCGAAGGTGCCGGAGCTGGCTACCAGAAACAGTATCAGGTCATCATCTTCAAGAACAAAACCGCCATCGAACAATTTACTGCCGCCAAGGGCGCAGGTGGCGATGTCAACGCCAATCTGTCGGCCGGTGCCGGCGGCATGCAGAAATCGATCAACCCGGACATCATTACCTATCTGGTAGGCGAATCCGGCTATGACCTGCAGGCCAACTGGGGTGGCTCGGTGTACACACCGAACGACACACTGAACAACCCCTCAATCCGTGGCGGCTACTAAGCCCGTTCAGACATCATCGCCATCCCCATCGTCAGCCGCCTCGATCAAATCAGGCGGCTGCACTGGGGCGGCGTGGGCATTGTAGCTGTCGCGCAAAACGCAATTACGCACAAAATCGATTGAGCTGCGCAGTGTGTAGTAGTCGCTAGCGACTGACTTCGGTACTTTCATACCCAGTGCATCACGCTCCATGGCATCTAGCTGGCTGAGGTAGGTCGACTTTTGTCCCGGGTCATAGGCGCTCACCAGCGATTGTTCAAAGAACTTAAGCGCACCATACATCCGGTTGATTTTGCCCCGCACTCGATTCTTGTGATAGTTGGGCATTGAACGGATGACCGGATACGCCACGGCAAAGAACGGCAGCAAGGTAACAATGAGACGCCGAATAAATTCGGCCAGCCAGAAAGGCAGCACCTCCATCAGCAGTGGCGTTCCTTTCTCATAGAAGATTTCTGCCTCTTTGCTGCGATGTTGGGTGCTATCCATGAATACCGGGAACTGCCCCTCATTAGAGAAAAAGCTCTCTCTACCATTGATGTCTTTAGCTGCCATCAGGAATAGGGTCTGAATCGCCGGATGGAGTCTTTCGTCAATCAGGATCTCCGTAGTAGTTGCGATCAGTTGCGCCGGCTTGTCCGGACGATTTGTAATCAGATTCAGTGCACCTTCGGGAATCGACACCCTTTCGATTGCCGGAACCATACGTGCATAGGCCTCGGCACGCTCGAATTCTGACAACTGAAAATCCGGAATCTTCAGCAAATTCTGCACATTCGGAGATTCATAGGTATCAACAATACACATGGAGTCCAGCTTCCCTGCGCGAATCATCTCAATGGCCTGCACATCGGGATATTGCTTGAACTGAGAGCGATCCCCATCAAAACCATTCAACTCCAGAAACTTTTCTGTAAGCAGATGCGTCCCACTTTGAGGTGTCCCGATATTAACGCGAGTGTCCAGAATCAGATGCTCTCGTTCAAGCATTGAAAGCGGCTTGGAGCTCTTGTAGAAGCACCATAAAGGCTGATAGTTAATACTGCCCAGCGTCTGAATTCCTTTTGCATGGGGCGCGACGGCTCCGGCCATGACAAAGCCCGCCATCACCTTATCCTGCGGATCCTGTAAACGATGTCCGTTTTCCACAGATCCTTCCGTGGGCACCAAGTGCAGGTTGATCCCACGCGCAGCAAAATAGGCCGCGTACTTCTTGCCGAGCATTTCGTTCGAACTACCGGCCGGCCCCGTTGCAATCCATACATGACGAGGTGGCGCCGGATCGGCTATCCACAGCGCAATCACCAGAATCACGAATAATACTGTCAGGGCTGGCCACGTTTCATCAACAAAGGACTTCAGGTCCTTCCAGCTGTCCATCACCGTCTCTCGGATGGCGATGATCTGGTCCTGCAGATCCTCACGAACAGTGCCCATACAGTTTCCTAAACCCGACTAATTTATGCGTAAACCGAAGACTAACGGATAATCCTGTTTTCACCCAACCTTTAATGCCCAGCATGTCTCAATCGCACGCACCTTCTGACACCGCGCCACACAATCCACATACACGCGTCGCGGTTGCTGCCTGTTTTGGCACATTTCTGGAATGGTACGACTTCCTCACATTTGCCGCCCTGGCTGTCTGGTTTGGGCCGCTCTTTTTCCCGCCGGAAAACCCTACCGCAGCCCTGCTGGCCAGCCTGGCGACTTTTGGCGCCGGCATGGTAGTCAGACCGATCGGCGCCGCGCTATTTGGCTCACTGGGTGATCGCATCGGGCGGCGCAAAGTCTTCATGATCACGATCCTGCTCATGGGTGGCGCTACCCTGGCTGTCGGTCTTTTGCCCACCTACGCCCAAGCAGGACTCTGGGCACCCGTACTATTGCTCACACTGCGGTTGCTCCAGGGCTTATCAGCCGGCGGTGAGATTGGTGGCAGTGCCGTTTACCTCACTGAACATGCCCCCGTTCGTAACCGTGGGTTCTATACCAGTGTGCTACAACTCATGGGACCACTGGGCATTCTCGCGTCTACGCTGCAAATTGCATTCCTGCAGCAAACACTAAGCAGCGAAGAATTTCTGACCTGGGGTTGGCGCGTGCCTTTCTGGGTATCACTACTCCTGCTGATCATTTCACTCAAAGTGCGCATGGCTCTGCATGAAACCCCCATTTTCCATGCCCTCCAGGCTCAGGCTGCACTAGCCAAGACACCCCTGCGCGATTGCTTTCGAGATCGGCAGACGCTGGCTCGCATGGGCATTCTTTTCCTCTGCGTTTCCGCTGGGGGTGCCGTATTATTTTTCTCTGCGCAGGTATACAGCGGCGTCTTCCTTAAAACTGTGGCGGGTTTTGATGGCGCGCGCAGCAGCATGCTCGTCGCTATTGGTACCGACACCCTTTTTCCTCTGACCCTATTCGCCGGTTATCTTTCAGACCGGATTGGACGACGCAAAGTTGTTCTGGCCGGCCTGCTCCTGGGTGCACTCTGCATTCAACCCGTATTTAGCGGCTGGCTAGCCGCATCTTCACTAGATAACAACCTACAGGCCGGCCTGCTCATGATATTAATGACGCTACCGCTGGCCCTGGTGACCGGTCCGCAGACGGCGTTACTGGCTGAGCTCTTCCCTGCACGCACACGTTACAGCGCCGCCGCCCTACCGCACAATCTTTCTGCCGGATGGGTTGGTGGTTTACTCCCTTTTGTCGTGACCTTAATCAACGACACAACAGGTAACGCGCTCGCAGGCCTCTGGTATCCCACCTTACTACTCACCATTGCCTTTCTGGTTGGACTGAAATACCTGCCAGAAACCCGTGGCGTGGATCTGAGCAAATAGCCTCAACCCCAGCGGCGCACTTTGCCCGTATCGATATGCACAAACTGTTCAGACGGATAATAGCCAACACCACCCGCCTCCAGCGAAATGGCAGCATCCCGCAACTCGGCTAAAGGCACACCCGGCAATCTCACATCTATCGCCTTACCCTCCATGTGCAGACTGCGTTTAGCCACACCGCCACCACGCGAATTTCTCAAGTGACTATTGGTCTCCGGACAGCGGTATCCGGAAATCACTTCAAATGCCGGCAATGAATTGCCACCCAGCACATGACGCACCTGGTGTAGCAAATCGAAAAGTTGCGGATCCATTTGCCCCACCGTGCCGGAATAGTGATCACGCAGAAAACGATTCAGCGTTTTTAACGCATCTGGCACGTACTGATCATTAACGGCATAGGTCAAATCAATCCGCTCCCGCGTATGCGTATGGTTGAAAGCCAGCACGCGCTGCTCCCCAGCCGCAACCAGCGTCGTCGTAGCGGATTGAACGGACTTCTGTGGATAAGCAGCGTACGCAGCGTCGGCCAGCGGCAGAGCAACGCCACCCGCCGTAAACCTAAAGGCTTTGCGCAGAAACTGCCGCCGATCATGTTTAGTATGTTTCATCTTTTAATTCTAGCCCACTTACAAAGAATTTCCAGAAGAATTAGAGACTTGCGCCTGGAAACGCTGGCTGTATTTTTGTAACGCCGCCCTCAGTTGACGATCATGTCCATAAATATCGTTGTAGAAATAAATGGTGCCGCCACGTTGTTTCACAATAGCCGTAGCGTAGGCAATCACCACCATAATCGGCGTTTTGATACGGATCGTCCTGGAGGTACCGCTCTCCATGGCTTCACGGATTTTTTCCGGCGTCCATTCCGGCTCGTCCTTCAACACAAACTCGGCAAGATCCACCGGTGCTTCCACCCGAATACATCCATGACTGAAATCACGGCGGTCGCGCTGAAACAGCCCCACTGACGGAGTGTGGTGCATGTAGATA
>JBPCSW010000142.1:0-4047 GCA_051006675.1 Fluviibacter sp. | reverse complement strand
CATCAAGGCCATAAACAAGAAAAAAACCCACGCGAGTGCGATCTTAAAAACGCACAACGAGAGGGCATAAGCGCAACTCCTTGCACCTCGCTAACGCGGATTATTTGCAGTCGGTCTTACAACCTGTGCCGCAACCGGTACCGCAGCTACCGCCACCGGTTTTGCAACCAAAAATGCTATAAGCCGGGCAATAGCGGAACAGGCCCGTCAACAAAGGCACGACACCGATGTAGCCCCATGCCGGAATTGTCTCTGTTGCCGCCAAACCGATCAGCACCAAGCCAACCACTACGCGCAGAACGCGATCCAGACCACCAACGTTTTGTGTCATTTTGCTTCTCCTGTTGAACTAACGTGACATTTATACCACGGGCGTATATTATATGTAATTATATATTTATACGCTAGTAGCGCACTCTCCAAAAGGGAAGCAATCATGTCAGGAAAATCTTTCAAAACCGTTACTCAAGATTTAAGCAAAGGTCTGGCGCAATTTCGTGCAGCGGTACCTGAAGTACAGGCCGGGTTTAGCGCCCTGCACCAGGCATCAATGAAAGCCGGCGCATTGGATGCCAAAACCAAGGAACTGATTGCCCTAGCGATTGGCGTTGCAGCACGTTGTGATGGTTGCATCGGCTTTCATGTACAGGCGCTGATCAAGCTAGGCTGCACCAAAGAAGAACTGGCTGAAATGCTGGGAGTCGCCGTGACGATGGGTGGCGGGCCATCGCTAATGTATGCCGGCGAGACGATGCGCGCCTTCGAAGAATTCGGCGGCCAGTAATTAGATTTTCTTGCGCCAAATCGCCGCGAAGAAACCATCGGTGCCGTGGCGATGCGGCAAAAGCTGCAGGCCTGGCAACGCGGTTGGGCCTGCAATCAGCGCATCAGCAGGAAGTTCAATGCCCACCGCGGCCAATTGAGCCACAGGATCCAACACTTCAAATTCTGTATGGGCTTCAGTGAAGGCCTGCTGAATAAGTGTGTTTTCCTGTGGTAACAAGCTACAAGTTGCATAAACCAGCACACCACCAGGACGAACCAGCGGTGCAGCTGCTTCAAGGATGTTAGCCTGAAGCGCCGTTAATTCTGCAATCTGCGCTTCATCCTGACGCCACTTGAGATCCGGGTTACGACGCAGCGTACCGGTACCCGAGCACGGGGCATCAACAAGCACGCGGTCAAACTTACCGGCCAGGCGCTTAATACGATCATCACGCTCATGGGCCAAGCGTATAGTCTGTACGTTCGACAGCCCTGCCCGAGCTACGCGTGGCCCCAGCTTAGCCAGCCGCTTTTCAGACACATCGGCCGCATAAAGTCGACCGGTGTTTTTCATCAGTGCGCCCATTAGCAAGGTCTTGCCACCGGCGCCCGCACAGAAGTCCAGCACCATCTCGCCACGCTTGGGAGCAACCAGAGCAGCCAGCAGCTGGCTACCCTCGTCCTGCACTTCCATATCACCCTTCACAAAGGCCGGGTGACGCTGAATAGCAGGTTTGCCTTCCAGACGCATTCCCCATGGGGAAAATGGTGTTTCTTTGGCAGCAATACCGTGCTTTTCCAGCTGCGCTAAGATCTCCGGACGACGCGCATGCAATGGATTAATCCGTAAATCCAGCGGTGCAGATACCAACAGCGAACGCGCCAGCGCATCCAGTTCCTCGGCAGGCATTGCCGATAAAGCTGTTTCAAGCCAATCCGGAAATTCATGTCTAACAGCCGCTGTGCCTTTATCCTGGCCCGCAGCTTTCAACCGACCAAACCACTCAGTATCTTCACCTTTAATCAGGTGCTCGATCTCGCGTAGATTTTTAGCCTGCAACCGCACCAGAGCAGCGAGCACCAGATAACGTGCTTCGCTCGGGCTTGGCGGCTCAGAGCGAGCCACCACATCGCGCAGACTACGCAGGTGACGCAGAATGCCATAAACCAATTCGGCGATGCGGCCACGATCCGCGTGACCCATCTCCCGGTGATTTTTGAAATGATAGGAAAGCACGCTGTCAGCCGGACGCTCGAACTTGAGCACCTCTGCCATCAGGCTAATCGCCTGAGCCACAAAAGGACGGGGCAGCGCCAGTTCGGCAGGCGATTTTGTCTCAACAGACGATGGCTTAGCCGATGTTGGCTTGCGGGAAGGTGCAGGTTTTTTCTTGCTCATAAATTCTTTCAGCCCAAGCTGGGCACAGTCAGTACATTAGGTGTCGCAGGTTCATCTGATAGCAACACACGCTGTCCCATTACTTTGAGCCGACCCTCGGCAAACCAGCGAACAGCCGCCGGATAAATACGATGCTCTTCTTGCAACACACGCGCTGCGAGCTTGGACGCATCATCTTCTGCGTACACAGGCACGGCAGCCTGGGCAATCATTGGCCCGTGATCCAATTCTGCAGTCACAAAATGTACTGTACAGCCATGAACATGCACCCCGGCATCCAACGCCCGCTGAT
The DNA here is from genome assembly GCA_051006675.1 of Fluviibacter sp. Classification (GTDB taxonomy): domain Bacteria; phylum Pseudomonadota; class Gammaproteobacteria; order Burkholderiales; family Rhodocyclaceae; genus Fluviibacter. Next base: position 1,591 of record JBPCSW010000142.1, on the reverse strand, counting down.
GGGTATGCATACCGGTAAATGATGGCAACAATGACGGATGGATATTAATCATGCGCCCGGCATAATGGGCTACAAAGTCCGGCGTCAGGATACGCATAAACCCGGCCAGGATCACCAGATCCGGTTCATGGCGGTCTATGGCAGCCAATAGCATCTGGTCATAAACTTCCCGATCAGTTACACCCTGCGAGGGAACAACCTCGGTAGTAATGCCCGCACTTTGCGCCAATAACAAACCCGTGGCTTCCGCCTTATTGCTGATGACCCCCACAATTTCAGCCGGATAATCCTCTGCTGCCGCTGCCTTCAGAATTGCCGACAGGTTGGTGCCGCGCCCTGAAATGAGCACGACACAACGGGTTTTGCGCACTACGGACATTAGTTCTTGCCACCCGATGCACGTGCTTTAAGCACGGCAATAATGCCGGGCAGAATCGATAGAAAAATAATAACCAGAATCACTGCGGTCGGATTATTTTTGATGAATGGGATGTTGCCAAACAGATAGCCGGACAACGTGAGCGACACGACCCACAACACCCCGCCCGATACGTTGTACGTCAGAAAGCGCTTGGCCTGCATGCCGCTGAAACCAGCCACAAACGGCGCCATGGTACGGACGATCGGCAAAAAGCGGGCAATCACAATCGTTTTAGGACCATGCTTCTCGAAGAAGTCCTGCGTGTATTTGATCTTTTCCGGGCTGATCAGCCGTGTACGCGTCATCAGCGCCACACCAAACCAGCGACCCACCGAATAATTCACTGCATCACCCAGAATAGCCGCCACGACCAACAGCAGCATCAGCAATGGCAGACTCATACCTTCCGTAACGCAAAGCGCACCGGCTACAAACAGTAGAGAATCACCCGGCAAAAATGGCGCAATCACAACCCCGGTCTCGGTAAAAATAATCGCGAACAGCAAGGCATAAACCCAATCGCCATATTGCTGGACAAAAAACACCAGGTGTTTATCCAGATGCAAGACAAGGTCGGTAAAGGAAGCAAGCCATTCCATAACGGGGTCATTTCTATTGGTCAAAGACTAAGACCGCTATTTTAGCCGATCCCACTATAATCCCGTTGATGAGCGCTTCTAACCACCAACCTGTCATTCGTGCCCTGCCTGACCATCTGATTAGCCAGATTGCCGCAGGAGAGGTCGTTGAACGCCCGGCATCGGTTCTCAAAGAGCTCCTGGAAAATGCCATAGATGCCGGTAGTAACCGCATCCGCATTGATCTGGAAGAAGGCGGCATGCGCCTGATCCGCATTGGCGACAACGGTTGTGGCATCGATCAAAGCCAATTAGGCCTGGCGCTCACACGCCACGCCACCTCCAAAATTCGCTCTCTGGACGACTTGGAACGAGTCAGTACCATGGGCTTCCGGGGTGAAGCCCTGGCGGCGATCGCCAGCGTTTCTCGTCTTTCGCTGGTCAGTTGCACCCGCACAGCCGATCATGCGTGGCGCATCAGCGCCGATGGTGAATTGACGCCCGATGCCCTACCGGCAGGCACCGTCGTAGAAATGCGTGTTCTGTATTTCAATACGCCTGCCCGCCGCAAGTTTCTCAAAAGCGCCGCCAC
>JBPCSW010000141.1:0-3249 GCA_051006675.1 Fluviibacter sp. | reverse complement strand
GAAGAGGTTTGGGAAGATGTCTTCCGCTACTTTTACGATTTTTTAATAGGTGTGAGCTGTAGCTCGCAGCCAAATTTACGAGCTAAATTCGTAGGGTAAGTAATGTTAGTATCACTCTGTAAGACAGTCGCTAAAACGGTTATTTTAAGGCTCAAAGCACTATACTACTTCTATACTACTTTAACTTTTGTCGCGCTAAAATGCTTTAAAGACGGGCTTCCAGAGTGTGTACGGTGTACTCCGAAGGCAAGGGTCGCACGTTCGAATCGTGTCGAGCGCGCCAGAATTCTGGCCAGAAACTGCAGACGGCGGCATGGACCGCACCGAACGCTTTTACCGTATTGATCAGCTGCTTAACGAGCAGCGATGCCTTTCTTTTGAGGCGATCCAGGAGGCGCTGGGTGTTTCCCGCGCGACGCTTCGCCGCGATATGCAGTATCTGCGCGACCGGCTCAACGCCCCGATTATTTATGACCGGATGGGCGGCGGCTACCGCTTTGCTCAAGAAACTGGGCGGGCTAGCCCGGTGCCCGGACAGAAATACGAATTGCCGGGGCTCTGGTTCAACGCCAGTGAGATCTATGCCCTATTGATGATGCAGCAGCTGTTGAATACGGTGCAGCCGGGTTTGCTGGGGCCGCATATTGCGCCGTTGCAGTCGCGGTTGTCGGCCTTGCTGGGCAGCCAGGATAATCGCCCGGAAGACATTGAAGATCGCATTCGTATTGTGCATACTGGGCAGCGGGCGCCGGAACCTGCGAACTTTGCCCTGATTGCCTCGGCACTGCTTAAGCGGAAGCGTTTGAAACTGCAGCATTGGCATCGCGGACGCGATGAAACCACCGCGCGTGAGATTTCACCGCAGCGCCTGGTCTTCTACCGGGGTAACTGGTACCTCGATGCCTGGTGTCATCTGCGTAAGGATTTGCGTAGTTTTGCGGTAGAAACGCTGAGTGACGTCGAGCTGCTCGATAAGTCAGCAAAAGAGGTTGCCGCCAAAGTGCTGGATAGCCGGGTACAGAATGGCTACGGTATTTTCGGGGGCGAGCGCACACAGTGGGTGCAACTGCGTTTCACGCCGGCGCGGGCGCGCTGGGTGGCCTCTGAGCAGTGGCATCCGGATCAACGGGGTTCTGTGTTGTCCGATGGTAGTTACCAGCTGGAGGTGCCCTACAGCATTGAAACCGAACTGGTGATGGATATTTTGCGCCACATGCCGGAGGTGGAGGTCATCGGCCCACCGGTATTGCGTGCCAAAGTGCGCGAGAAGTTGAAGTCTGCGCTGGCTGCACATAAAGACTAGCTGTGCTGAAACCTGTGCCTGTGTTCTGTCGGTGCCTGCTGATTGCCTTGGCGGTATTGGCACTCTTCGGACGCGGTGCGCAGGCTCAGGAAATTGAGGCGCGGCTTTATTCCAATGCGCCGATTGATTACAACTTTCTGGGCATCGGTTTTACGCAGGTAACGACCAGTAAGTTTCAGTTAAATACCGAATTGCTTGCCTATAACCGGACCTTTGATTTTTTCGGACAATCTGGCAAGGTCAACGTGATCGTGCCGTATGCGCAATTGCATGGGCAGACCACCAAAGGCAGTCAGGTGATCTCCGGTTCATCTGTCGGGCTGACGGACCCGATTATTCGGCTAGCGACCAATTTATATGGCGCCCCGGCGCTCACGGTGGATGAGTTTAAGCACTACCAGCAGGACTTGATCATTGGTGCCAATCTTTCGGCCGCATTGCCCTGGGGTGAGTACAACAGCAATCAGCTTTTTAATGTGGGGGCGAACCGTACGTTTATTCAGCCTGGGCTGGGTATGTCGCAAGCCAAGGGCCCATGGCGATTCGAGTTGTCGGGCGATGCGACGTTTTTTTCTAATAACAACAATTTCTATGGCGGCAACGTGTTGTCACAGAACCCGATTTATTCCGGCACGGGCCACGTGATTTATTACTTTCCTTCGACTGCCTGGTTATCAACCGATGTGACGTATTACTCGGGTGGCCAGAGTTTTGTGAATGGCCGCCAGACGAATAACACACAAGAGAACTGGTTGTTTGGCGCCACGTTATCGATGCCGGTAAACAGTAACAATGCGATTAAATTTCACCTGGCCGAAGGCAGCTTCTTTAATCAGGGCCAGTACTACACGATGTATGGCATGGTTTGGCAGTACCTCTGGGGCGCTAGTAGTTAATGGGTGCTGAATAACTGTCGGAACTGGATTGCTTCGCCAATGTGAGCGGCGGTAATCTGATCGGCACCAGACAGATCGGCAATGGTGCGGGCTACACGTAGGAGTCGGTGATAAGCCCGGGCAGACAGACCCAGCCGGTTAACCGCCTGGTTGAGTAGTGTTTGTCCGCCGCTATCAAGTTTGGCATGGACTTCTAACGCTTTGCCTTCGAGCCGGGCATTGATGGAGCCTTGCCTTCGGAGGGCAATGCTCACGGCTGCGATAACGCGGTCGCGGACTGCTGCCGAGTTTTCACCCGACTCAGCCTGCGCCAGATCGGTTGAAGACAATGCGGGCACTTCAATACACAGATCGATCCGGTCGAGCAACGGGCCAGAAAGACGGTTGCGGTAACGTTGAATCTGCTCCGGCGTGCAACGGCAGGCGCGGGTCGGGTGCCCCTGATAGCCGCAGGGACAGGGATTCATCGCCGCAACCAGTTGAAAGGCGGCCGGATAGCTGGCGCGGCGGTTGGCGCGGGCAATATGCACTTCGCCTGTTTCGAGTGGCTCTCGGAGCGACTCCAGAACGCGCCGATCAAACTCGGGCAGTTCATCCAGAAACAACACGCCGCCGGTGGCTAGCGAAATCTCACCGGGCAGTGCCTGGCTGCCGCCACCTATTACCGCAGCAGGTGATGCGCTGTGATGGGGTGTGCGAAATGGCCGTTCGCCAAAGCGTTCAGGATTAAATGTGCCGGCAAGTGAAAGAATGCCCGCAGAGATCAGCGCGGCATCAGCTTCTAAAGGCGGCAAAATGCCCGGTAGGCGGGTGGCCAGCATGGATTTACCGGTGCCAGGTGGACCGAGCATCAATAGCGCGTGGCCGCCGGTCGCTGCAATCTCTAGGGCGCGGCGTGCTTGTTCCTGCCCTTTCACATCGGAAAGATCAGGGTAGCTCGCCAGGTGGCTCAGGTCCGGTTTCTTCGGGTGCGAAAGCTGGTCTTCGCCCATCAAATGCGCACAGACTTCGCGTAGCGTGTGGGCAACACGAATCGAGGCGCCTTCAGCA
>JBPCSW010000140.1:0-6870 GCA_051006675.1 Fluviibacter sp. | reverse complement strand
AGCGATCCTTGTACTCACCCATCAGGGCATCAATGGTCTGCTCGTCACGGCCGGTGCCCAGTGTGGCAACAACCAGTGCCTGGGTTTCGCCACGGGTGAACAGTGCCGAACCGTGGGTGCGTGGCAGTACGCCGTTGCTGATTTCGATCGGACGAACAGTGCGGGTGTCGCGACCATCGATACGTGGTTCGCCGGCCAGGATACGGCCACGAACGATACCGGCTTCCAGATCAAACAGGATGTTGCCGATGGTGTTGGCATCAACCGGTGTACCGTTGGCGTTTTCGCCATTAGCGAACTGGGCTTCGGTATCAGCGTAGATGGTCTTCAGGTTCTGGCTACGAACCTGTTTGCTGGTTTCGTTGTAAGCCGCTTCAAGGCGTGGCTTGGCGAAATCCGAAACCATGGCGATGAGTGCTTCGTCTTTCGGTGCAGGCTGCCAATCCCATTCTGGCTTGCCAGCAGACTCAACCAGACGGTTGATCATCTGGATCACAGCTTGTTGTTGCTCGTGACCGAATACCACGCCACCCAGCATGACATCTTCTGGCAGCATCTGGGCTTCGGATTCAACCATCAGCACAGCAGCTTCGGTACCAGAAACAATCAGGTCCATTTGCGAGGTCTTCATTTGCGAAGACGATGGGTTAACGACGTACTGGCCATCGATATAACCAACGCGGGCAGCACCCACCGGGCCGTTGAACGGAATACCCGACAGCGCCAGGGCAGCCGATGCGCCGATCAGTGCAGGAATGTCGGAATCCACTTCAGGATTGATCGACATGACGGTAGCAACGATCTGGACTTCGTTGTAGAAGCCTTCCGGGAACAGCGGACGCAGCGGACGGTCGATCAGACGCGATGTGAGCGTTTCTTTTTCCGAAGGACGGCCTTCGCGCTTGAAGAAACCACCGGGAATCTTACCTGCGGCATAGGTCTTTTCAACGTAATCAACGGTCAGCGGGAAAAAGTCCTGACCTGGCTTAGCCTTCTTGGCACCAACCACGGTAACCAGAACAACGGTGTCATCATAGGTGACCATAACAGAGCCGCTGGCCTGACGGGCCACATGGCCGGTTTCCAGGGTCAGGGTGTGGGCACCGTACTGAATACTTTCACGTGCAATTTCAAACATACTCATTGTTTTCTCTTCCTCTCAACAATAACAACAACCATAACAACAACGACGACAACAAAAACAAAACGGGCGTTCTCCAGAGAGAGCGCCCGTAATGTTAAACAGCTGGCACGTAATTACTTACGCAGGCCAAGACGTTCGATCAGGGTGCGGTAGCTATCCAGATTGGTGTTCTTCAGATAGTCCAGCAGCTTACGGCGACGGCTCACCATACGCAGCAGACCGCGGCGCGAGTGGTGATCCTTCTTGTGTTCTTTAAAGTGGCCAGTCAGTTCGTTGATACGTGCAGTCAGCAGCGCGACTTGAACTTCCGATGAACCGGTGTCGCCTTGAGTGCGTTGGTAATCAGCAACGATGGCAGCTTTGCCTTGAGCATTTAGCGTCATGTCAAACTTTCCTTTTAGTGACGAATGCGCCCCAGTTTGAGAGAGCTACATTCAGGTGACCCCGAGGGGTTAAAACCGCTCCCGGAAAACCCGGTTGCGAAGAATTCGAAAGTATATCAAGAATTTGATGTGGATACCAAGCGAACTGGCTGAATTTTCTGGTCTTTTCCAGTGCCTTCAACCTGCCCCACCCCGATAAATCGGCCGGCGAGATAAATACGAATGGTGTTACCAGACGCCAGCGTTTGTCCGGCTTCTGCTTTGAACGGATTACCATGGCGGCAAAGAATGGCCTGCTGGTCTGTAATTTCCAGCTGCGGCAGATTTTTTACCAGAAAGTCCGCGGGCCGTAGCAACTGCGCTTGGATTAACTGTTCATCCGAAGGCTTACCACTCGAAGCGAGTTTGCCGACACCGGTGACCAGTTGTTCCAGGGTCTTGCAGCCCTCTAGAGATACATCGCCTACGCGGGTACGGCGAAGCGCCACCAGATGTGCCACGCTGCCGACAGAGACAGCGATATCTTCAGCCAAGGTCCGGATGTAGGTGCCTTTGCTGCAACGGACAGACAGGTTGGCAGTGACTACCCTACCCGCCTGATTGGTTTCCAGTGCAGACCAGACCAGATCCTGCAGGTGGATTTTGCGGGGTTGGCGTTCGACTTCAATGCCCGCCCGGGCCAGTTTGTAGAGCGGCTGACCATCGCGCTTGAGCGCGGAGTACATGGGCGGAATCTGTTCGGAGTCCCCGGTAAATTGTTCCAGAATACTTTGCAGCTGTTCCGGGGTTGGCAACTGATCGGTTGTTTCCGTGATTGTGCCGGTGAGATCACCGGTATCGGTACGCTGACCAAAGCGCACAGTGGCCAGATAGGTTTTATCGGCATTCAGCAGGTCGGCAGAAAACTTAGTGGCTTCGCCCAGGCAGAGCGGCAATACGCCGGTGGCAAAAGGATCCAGCGTGCCGGTATGACCACCCTTGTTGGCCGCAAACAGGCGGCGGCACCATTGCAGGGCCTGATTGGAGGTTAAGCCAACCGGTTTATCCAGTAAGACAACCCCATCAAGATTTCGCCACTGATCCGGGCGAGGAATGACAGGCAAATCCTCAAACGACAAATTTAATCCTTGGCAGGCGACTCTTCGTCTGCATCATCCGCGGTACGCGAAACGGCGGTATCGATCAGCGAAGACAGGCTGATACCGCGTTCGACCGAGGTGTCGTATTCGAAATGCAGCTCAGGCACCGTACGTAGCAGCAACTGGCGCGAGAGTTCATGACGCAGAAAACCGGCAGCGCGTTGCAGACCTTTGGCCAGCGCTTCGCGTTCTGTTGCAGCGACCAAGGCCGTGTAGAAGACTTTGGCGTGGGCATAATCCGGCGTTACTTCTACCGCCGTAATCGATACCTGCTGCACACGCGGATCGCGGAGTTCTGTGCGAATCAGCTCGGACAGATCGCGGCGGATTTGCTCCGCCACCCGATCCGTCCGGGCAAATCCGCGTTGTGGACCACGCTTCATGCTTACAGGGTCCGAGCCACTTCCAGAATTTCGTAGGCTTCCAGCTTATCGCCCACCTGGATGTCGTTGAAGTTCTTGAGCGACAGACCGCACTCGAAACCTTCACGCACTTCTTTGACGTCGTCCTTGAAGCGGCGCAGCGAATCGAGTTCGCCATCGTGCAGCACGATGTTGTCGCGTAGCAGACGAACGCGGCACTGACGCTTGACGATGCCTTCCAGCACCATACAACCGGCAATAGCACCAATCTTCGGTACGCGGAAGATTTCGCGGATCTCGACCAGACCCAGAGTTTCTTCCTTGCGCTCTGGCGACAGCATGCCCGACAGCGCAGCGCGCACTTCGTCAACGGCGTCGTAGATCACGTTGTAGTAACGGATATCGACATCCATGCCTTCGGCGATCTTGCGGGTGTTGGCATCGGCACGCACGTTGAAGCCAATGATCACGGCCTTGGAGGCCGAGGCCAGGTTGACGTCGCTTTCGGTAATACCACCCACGGCCGAGTGAATGACGTTGACACGTACTTCATCGGTAGAGAGCTTAACCAGCGATTGCACCAGGGCTTCTTGCGAACCCTGTACGTCGGCCTTGATGATCAGCGGCAAGGTCTTCACTTCGCCTTCCGTCATCTGGTCCATGATGGTTTCCATCTTGTGCGCTTGCTGACGTGCGAGCTTCACTTCACGGAACTTGCCCTGACGGTACAGCGCGATTTCACGCGCCTTACGTTCATCAGCCAGCACCATGGCATCTTCACCGGCACCCGGCACATCTGACAGACCCAGAATTTCAACCGGGATCGATGGGCCAGCCGATTCAATCGGCTTACCGTTTTCATCGAGCATGGCACGAACGCGACCGAAGACCGAACCGGCCAGCAGTACGTCGCCCTTGTTCAGGGTGCCTTGCTGTACCAGCATGGTGGCAACGACACCGCGACCCTTGTCGAGTCGGGCTTCAATGATCAGACCCTTGGCCGTGGTATCAACGGGTGCGGTGAGTTCGAGCACTTCGGCCTGCAGCAGCACTTGCTCCAGCAGTTCGTCGATGCCCTGACCCGACTTGGCCGATACCGGCACAAATGGCGAATCGCCGCCGTATTCTTCCGGCACAACTTCTTCGGAGACCAGCTCCTGCTTAACGCGATCTGCGTTGGCTTCCGGCTTATCGATCTTGGTGATGGCCACAACAATCGGCACACCCGCTGCTTTAGCGTGGTGAATGGCTTCACGCGTTTGCGGCATGACGCCGTCATCGGCAGCACAAACCAGAATGACAATATCGGTTGCCTTGGCACCGCGTGCACGCATGGCCGTAAAGGCCTCGTGACCCGGGGTATCCAGGAAGGTGATCATGCCACGCGGTGTTTCTACGTGGTACGCACCGATGTGCTGGGTAATGCCGCCGGCTTCGCCGCTGGCCACGCGGCTGCGACGGATATAGTCGAGCAGCGAGGTCTTACCATGGTCAACGTGGCCCATCACCGTGACGACTGGCGCACGTGGTTTGGTTTCTACATCGACGTGTTCCGATTCATCCACCAGGAATGCATCCGGATCATCCAGCTTGGCAGCCAGTGCTTTGTGGCCCATTTCTTCGACCACAATCATGGCCGTGTCCTGGTCCAGCACCTGGTTGATGGTAACCATCGAACCCATCTTCATCAGGGCCTTGATGACTTCGGTAGCCTTCACCGACATCTTGTGTGCCAGGTCGGCAACAGAGATGGTCTCGGGCACGTGAATTTCACGAATGATCGGTTCTGTTGGTGCGTTGAACGAGTGCGCTTCGTCAGAAGACGACTGGTGACGCTTGTCACCCTTCTTGCCACCCATCTTCCAACCGCCGGCATTACCGCCACGGCCAGCGCCACCCTTCTGATCACGACCGCCCTTGCCGCCACGACGATCGTCACGATCATCGGTACGGCCCTTGCCATCACGGCCGCCGCCGTCACGACGTTCTTCAGGCGCGGCTTTAGCTGCTGTTGTAGCGGCTTTGCGGCTTTCTTCGGCTACCTTCAGTGCGGCTTGTTTAGAGGCCGCTTCTTCACGCAGACGTACGAGTTCTTTTTCGCGGTTTTCGCGATCAAGACGATCCTGTTCCTGACGGGCACGCAGTTGTGCGTAGCGGTCTTCTTCCGCTTTACGCGCAGCGAGTTCTTTCTCGTCAAGGAAAGAGGCCTTGGTTCTGACAGCGACTTTCTTGACCAGCTTCTGCGCAGGCTTTTCTTCGGCCTTTTCTGCAGGCGCTTCTTCCACTACTGGCGCAGCGGCTTCAACCACTGGTTCAGGTTCTGGTGCTGCTTCAACCACGGGTGCCACTTCGACAACCGCTTCAACGATTGGCTCCGGCGCAACTTCTACAACCGGTGCAACAACCTCAACCACGGGTTCTGGCACAACAGCTGGCGCTTCAACAGCGGCTACCGGTGCTGCAGCAACTTCCGGCGTTTCCGGTGTGTCACGCTTAACCAGCACGCGCTTTTTACGCACTTCTACCTGAACGGTACGTGTCTTACCCGTTGCATCCTGGGCTTTGAGGGCCGAGGTTGACTTACGGGTCAACGTAATGCGGTTAGAGGCCGCCTGGCCTTCGCCGTGCGATGCACGCAGGAAGTCCAGCAGACTGTTTTTATCCGAAGCGCTGAGCGTATCGGTAGTCGCCGATTTGCTGACGCCTGCTTTATTGAGTTGTTCCAGCAGTACTTCTGCTGGCATTTTGAGTTCGCTGGCGAACTCGAGGACGGTGTTCTTTTCCATGAGTTCTCCGATTAGTTGGACGATGCATCATCAGCAAACCAGTGGGCACGGGCTTCTGTAATGAGAGCAACGGCAGCGGCTTGCGTCATACCGGTGTATTCCACCAGTTCATCTGTGGCCAGGTCAGCAAGATCATCACGCGTCTTGATACCGGCTTCAGCCAGTTTGACGGCGATGACTTTTTCCATACCCGGCAGATTGAGCATGTCTTCGGCAACATCTTCAAGCTTTTCTTCGGCAGCAATGGCTTCGGTCAGCAAGGCGTTGCGGGCACGCGTACGCAGTTCGTTAATCAGTTCTTCTTCAAGACCTTCGATCTCCAGCATTTCGTTCAGCGGCACATACGCCACTTCTTCCAGCGTGGAGAAACCTTCGCCAATCAGCAAGTCGGCCAGTTCTTCGTCGATGTCCAGTTTTTCGATGAACAGCAAACGTGTCGTGGCTGTTTCAGCCTCGTTCTTACGCTGCGATTCTTCCGGTGTCATCAGGTTGATGGTCCAGCCGGTGAGTTCCGATGCCAGACGTACGTTCTGACCACCACGACCAATGGCGATGGCCAGGTTGGCATCGTCAACCACCACATCCATGGCATGACGCTCTTCGTCAACCACGATCGATGTGACTTCAGCCGGGGCCAGTGCATTGATCACGAACTGGGCCGGATCTTCCGACCAGATGATGATGTCGACGTTTTCACCGCCGAGTTCATTACGAACGGCTGTCACGCGCATGCCGCGCAGACCAACGCAGGTACCGATCGGGTCGATACGGGCATCTTTGCTCAGCACAGCAATCTTGGCGCGCATGCCAGGGTCACGGGCGGCCGCTTTGATTTCCATCAGGCCGTCTTCGATTTCGGGTACTTCCAGTTCGAACAGGCGGCTGATGAATTCTGGTGCCGTACGCGACAGTACGATCTGTGGGCCACGGGCAGCACGATCAACGCGCAGCAGGAAGGCCTTGACGCGATCACCCGGGCGCAGATTTTCGCGCTGGATCATCTGGTCACGTGGCAGCACGGCTTCGATCTTGCCCACTTCAACGATGGCGTTGCCA
>JBPCSW010000139.1:0-4269 GCA_051006675.1 Fluviibacter sp. | reverse complement strand
TATATGTAGAGCTGACATTCTTACTTCATCAGCAGATTCTTCTACAATTGCTTTTTTCTCAACTTTACCATCTTTGTATAGGTAACCTTTGAGTCTAATAACAACTGATTCTTTGTTATTATGTAACACTGAAAAACTAGACTGTGTTTTTAATACATCTAGATATACAATCTCTGCTGTAATTTTAAGATTAGAAGCTTTATCTAGTTCATATTCTTTTTCTTGAACTACTTCTTCTAAAATATTCTTTAGACCAAACTCTAGATTACGGTTACCGGCTAAAGACCCTACAACGACTTTGTTACTTACAGAAGATATATCTATCTTCTTAGGTTCTTCATACCAAATATTTCCTGGACTATTTTTAAAAGTCCCATCAAATTTCCAACTAAACCAGTTAGAAATTGCTAAAGTTTTATCATCTTGCCCAGAAAAGTGCAAGTAGATCATATAACCTTCAAAGGTTAATGCAAACAGTATCCATAGTCCAACAAAGACTATGAATGCTTTTCCTAATAGTTCAAAGAACTTTTGAAAAAGTCTTTGACCATAACTAATAACAAGTGCTCTCATAACTCTATATATTTTTCAGAGAGCTAAGTATTTCTACTTCCCCTGCCCTCTGTATTTTTTAACATGTTTATCTTTAGGTCCATTAGTTTTACGTAAACGACCTGTTCTTCTTTTACCAAAAGTGATCTTTCTAGATTCACCTACTTTAGGTTTAGCCATAATCTGTTAGTTTTATGCAAGTAATGCGTGATATTCTTTGAAATGTTTGATACGATCTGGTAAACCAATAGTACCTCCATTAACACGTTTAGTGATCTTAGTTACTACTTCATTACTAGACCCTGTATCAGCAATAAGATTTAAACCGTTCTTTTTCCAGAACCAAGCTGCAGATGCTAACGCATGTTTAGTAGATACTAAATCAGGATTAGCTAAGATATCATCTTCTACTGCTAAGTCAAATGCAGTATAATTTTGCTTACCCGTCAATTGGATATATCCTCTTCCACGGAACTTGAACCCCTCTCCTGATGCTTCAGGACCATTACCCATACGCCCACCGTATACACGGTTAGCAATCTTTTGTGGTTGACGAGCATAAGCTGCAGCTAATGCATCTGTAGGAAAGTATTTTTTAAAAATACCACGTAAACCTTTAGCTGAATAGTTAAGGTTTTCTTGAGTAAGTCTAAATCCACCTGATTCATGACCGCATTGTGCTAAAAAATGTGCAAGACGTAATGGTGTGTTTACACCAAACGTATCTATGACACCCGGGATCTGTGCAATTACAGTATCCGGTACGTGCCCCCTAAGCTTTTCTAAATTCATATGTATAGTGTTTATTACTTCTTCTTCTTACCTGTAGCTTTAGGAGCTACTTTCTTAACTTCTTTAACAACTTGAGCAGCAACTACAGCTTTCTGCACTTTGTTACCAAATAAGAACTTCTTAATTAATTCAATTACTTTTTTCATACTATTTATTTTTTTTACCAATCTTCCAGTAAGTCTGGAAGCCATAAGAAATATTACCGTTTATATCAGATCCGGCTTTAAGTCCGTATATTTTATCTGATTTAGTCTTTAGTATAAGTCCTGCTTCTGCAGAATGAATTCCTAAAGTTTGTGTTGTGTTTACTCCACCTCCTACATACAGTTGTGTTTTAGCAGGAGCTTGATTAGTAATTGTTACTGTCTTAGTAACAAACGGAATCTTGTAGTTATATTTCCAAGATCTTCCTGTAAGCTTATTTTCTCTAACGCTATCAGTAACCATAACATAGCCTAGTGTATCTAATTTTACACTGTCAACATATATAGCTAATGCAGTGTACATCTTAACAAGATTGTCAAACTGCACCTTTAAAGCAGCATAATTAGTATCAGCTAAGTATTCTGTCTTACCAGCTATAAACAAACTATCATGAATGATCTTTGCCGGCAACGGTTTTGAATATATTAAACTATCATGGACAGACCATGTAGTATCATGCACTACTAATGTGTCAGATATTTGATGAGCACCACCACCTACACAACCTTTGTTCTGTAAAAGAACAAAGACTACTAGTACACCTATAATAAAAATGTATATCTTATTCATCCGTTTTCTTTTTAAATGAGAACTTGTCCCCTGTATCACCGATCAAAGCTGCAATACAGATGTACATTACAGACTCTACTAATGCATCAGATGGCTTAATGTCACCATGAGTAAAGCTATTAGCAGTTAGTGTAACACATAGAAATAGTGCACACATAAAACCTACCACTGGTTTAATAGAGGTAGATCCACGCTCATCTTTAAAAAGATCTAAAGCCCATTGTTTAAAAGTCATACTTAATTGTTTTTAGTTTTAAAGCTTTATCATCTGGTAAAACTGCTACAACATCTTGATACACAGGTACTTGAGGAGTTGGAGCTATTGGAGCTGATGCAGCTTTAAACATCTGACGTTCTAAGTTGTCAATCCTTGTTTTGTCTATATTAGACTGAGCCATCAACAACTTTACATCAGCTTTAATCTCATTTACATCATTCCAGATGAGTAAGCTTATAAGAGATACCAGTGTAGGGAATACCCACACTTTAAATGCTGCTATAGAAGGATTTTCTCTAGTCATTGTTTAATTACTTTGCAGGTTGAAACTCATAAACTAACCCTGATGGCTTTTTTAAGCTGGCAATCAATGAGTTAGCAATAATTTTACCGCTTTTATCTTTACGTACAAAGTATCTCATTTTATTCTCACGAATGTTTTGAGGACTAGTAATTGTATCAGCAGCTGGAATTTCAACAGTATCTACCGGAACTGGTTTGTTTGGAGCGATACTCTGCATTGTACCCGGGATAGGGTATCCTAAATAATCCCTTTGGGCATAAAACTTTTTAGTAACCATAGTATAAATGATTTATATATAAACTTATAAAATGTATAATTTCTATAAACCCTACATTATAATATACAAAATATCAGTCAGATTATCTACATTTGTGTATAAAACCTCAGAATTTAATATGGAAAACAAAGAGTATGCCTACGCACTACAGGAAAAGCTAGTTTCTCAGTTCAGACAGACATTTTATGAGAAATTAGGGTATTACCCAATCATTATTACAGAAATTCAAACTGCGGATGGAGAGTATAAACCCATCATGACATTAGACAAACTTAAAAGCATGTTTGACTTATTTTTACCAGAAAAATATGGTAAAAAACTATCACTTGAAACCAAAAGAAGGTATAGAGAAATTGTAGAATTAAGACTTATTTATTGTTCTATAGCAAGAGGTATGAAATACTCATTAAAAACTATTGGTGAGACAATTGGAAATAGAGATCACACTACTGTAATTCACAATGTAAACACATTCAATGACCTATATGAAACTAGCTACGAGTTTCGTACTAAATATGCAACCATCGTTAAATATATAAAAGATAATCATGAGCCTTCAATTATGGACTACGTGCAGGAAGTACAGCTTGACCCCGAATCAGATGTTTTTGTTGGATTGTTACAGCAGCAAGATAATGCCGGGGACGCTGATTAATGAAGATGCAGAGTTACTACTGTGTCAAAAAATGGGATTTATAGACATGAGCCGTGAACTTACACCAATAGGTTTACAAGCTCTTGAAGAGTTCAAAACGTTTCAAACAAAGACTAAAACTAAAGTGACCGTTGAAGTTTTAGGTAAAGATTTTTTAGAAAAAGTAAAGGAGTATCTTGAGATATTTCCTAAAGGTAGAATACCCACATCAAAAGAACTAGCTAGACAAGGTGTAGATGAACTTAAACAAAAGTTTGTTTGGTTCAGAAAAACCTATCCAGAATATAGTTGGGATGTAATATTAGATGCAACAGAATACTATGTCTATTTAAAAAGTTTAGAAGAATATAACTATATGGTTACCAGTAGTTATTTTATCAAGAAAACTGACCCCCGTACAAAAGAAACAGCATCTAAATTAGCAGATCATTGTCAACTAATTACAGACAATCCTAATTTATTAAAAGAGTTACAAGATAGTTAGGTTATTCTTAGAAAAAGTATTATATTTACAGTACATAACACAGAAACACAATGACAGAAAAAACAATTACCCCTCAAGAAGAGGCTCAGATCCACGACCTCTTTCAACAAGTAACCGTAAAAATTCCAGGACTTGAATCAGAAATTAGAGCTATCAGTTATGATGGTTTCAAACTTGCTGTTGTGCAAATGATGGAAATAGCTGATTTAAAAGG
>JBPCSW010000138.1:0-5609 GCA_051006675.1 Fluviibacter sp. | reverse complement strand
CCAGAAAACGAGCCCGATGCTGCACCAGGTCCTGGGTATTTATCTGCCGCTCATTACGACCAACTGCGCTGTATTAGGCGTACCGCTTATTAACGTAAGCCAGGACAATGGCTTTATTGCCTCGCTGATTTTTGGTGCCGGTAGTTCCATAGGTTTCTCGCTAGCCCTGATTCTCTTTGCGGGCGTACGTGAACGCGTTGAAGCGGCCGATGTACCGCTCTATTTCCGCGGCGTCGCCATCGCCATGGTGACAGCGGGTCTGATGAGTCTGGCTTTCATGGGCTTTGCCGGGCTGGACCGTTACTAACCACCATGGACAACATTCTCTACGCGATTGCGGTAATGGCATTAGGCGGCGTTGTACTCGGCGCCCTGCTCGGTTATGCCTCGACACGCTTCAAAGTCGAAGGGGATCCACTGGTTGAAAAGATCGACAGCATCCTGCCGCAAACCCAATGTGGCCAGTGTGGCTTTCCCGGTTGCCGTCCTTATGCCGAAGCCATTGCCAAAGACGAAGCAGACATCAACCAGTGCCCACCTGGCGGCGATGAAAACATTCACAAGCTGGCCGAATTGCTGGGCAAAGAATACAAGCCCCTCTCTGCTGAGCATGGCGTAGAAAAGCCCAAACAGGTTGCCTACATCGATGAGCTTACCTGTATTGGTTGTACGCTCTGCATTCAGGCCTGCCCGGTTGATGCGATTGTAGGTGCTGCCAAACAGATGCACACCATTGTGGCTGACCTGTGCACAGGGTGTGAATTATGTATTCCGCCTTGCCCGGTGGAGTGCATCACCATGGAAACCGTGGGTGAAACACTCGACACATGGAAGTGGAAGAAACCCGGCACACGACGCGTGATTCCAATCGTGCCAGTAACAACTGCGGCACAGGCTGCCTGATATGAAGCTCTTTTCCTTCAAAGGCGGCGTCAAGCCCGATCCGAACAAGACACAATCGACCGCGCTACCTATCGCGCAGGCGCCCCTGGTTGCGCGATATATCGTACCGCTGCACCAGAGCGTTGGCGGCACGCCACGCCCGATCGTGGCGGTTGGTGACCATGTACTCAAAGGTCAACGTATTGGTGATGCCGATGGATGGGTGTCGGCCGCGGTGCATGCGCCTACCTCTGGCACTGTTGTAGCAATCGGCCCGCACATCATTCCACACCCCTCCGGTTTACCGACCGATTGCGTGGTGATTGAATCCGATGGCAATGACACCTGGATTGAGCGACTACCATTCCCTGTAGAAAACGCAGCGCCAGAAACCGTTCGTGAATACCTGCGTGACATGGGTATCGTTGGCATGGGGGGCGCCGTCTTCCCGAGCCACGTTAAGCTCTCGGTACCCAAGGGCAAAGTGATTGAGCAACTCATCATCAACGGTGCCGAATGTGAGCCTTTCATCACCTGTGATGATCGGCTCATGCGGGAACAGGCGGTAGAAGTCATTCAAGGCAGCGCACTCTTTGGCCGACTTGTGAATGCAGCGCGTGTTCTGATCGGCGTGGAAGATAACAAACCGGAAGCGATTGCCGCACTCAAGGCTGCGCAGCAAGAACTGGGCGCATCGGTTGAAGTGATCACGGTACCGACCATTTACCCCACCGGCGGCGCCAAAGAACTGATTCGCGTACTGACCGGTAAAGAAGTGCCGGGTAGCAAGCGCTCTACCGATTTCGGTGTGCAGGTATTCAACGTGGCCACCGTGCAATCTGCCTGGCGCGCCATTACGCTGGGCGAACCGCTTATCTCACGCGTTGTCACAATTAGCGGTGCCGTGGGCGAATCACGCAACTGGCAGGTGCCTATCGGCATGACTATTGCCGATCTGGTTGCCCTCGCCCAACCGAAACCGGAAGCCGATGGTGTGATCATGGGCGGCCCAATGATGGGCTTCAGAGTGACGTCCAACGCTGCACCCGTGATTAAGGCGACCAACAGCCTGATCGTACATGCGCCCGGTCTGTTCCCACCGAAGCCACAAGAACTTCCCTGCATCCGCTGCGGCAGCTGCGCTACAGCTTGCCCACAGGAATTACAACCTTTTGAGCTGTACTGGTGGTCTCGTGCCAGCAAGTTCGAGCAGCTCGAAAAATACAAGCTCTTTGACTGCATCGAGTGCGGCTGCTGTGACTATGTTTGCCCCAGCCATATTCCGCTGGTCAATTACTTCCGCTTTTCCAAGAGCGAGATTCAGGCCGAACAACGGGAAAAGCAGACTGCGGATGCCGCACGTGACCGCTTTGAATTCCGTGAAGCACGTGCCGAACGGGAAAAGCAGGAAAAAGCCGAACGCCTGGCAAAGGCCAATGCAGCGCGCAAAGCGGCTGAAGCTGCCGCCGCCGCAGAAAGCGCCCCAGCTGAAAACCCGGCAGAGGCTGCCCCGGATTTATCTAGCCACCCGCACCAGGCATCAACCCCGATTGCCGTTGACAACCATCCAGTACTCGACGCCAGCGCTAAACAGGCCGCCATTGCTGCGGCGGTAGAACGCGCCCGTATCAAACGTGAACAGCATAGCGCCAAGTCCGGCAGCGATGCCTCCTGAATTTTATAAAGAGCCCAGAACGTGTCTTTTGAAACACCCAATGTGCTAACGCAATCACCCTACCTGGTGCAGCCGGTAAGCGTTACCAAAATCATGCTCAAGGTACTGCTGGCACTGGTACCTGGCATTGCTATTTACGCCTGGCTTTTCGGACCCGGCATTCTGGTACAAATCTCGCTTGCAACGATTACTGCTGTTGTTGCTGAAGCGGCTTTCCTACGTTTACGCAACCGTCCAATCGCCCCCGCCCTGAGCGATCTGTCTGCTGTAGTCACAGCCTGGTTAATCGCCCTGTCTTTTCCACCGATGGCCCCCTGGTGGCTGATCGTAGTTGGCACCCTCTTTGCCATCGTTGTCGCCAAGCATTTGTATGGTGGCCTTGGTCAAAACCCATTCAACCCTGCTATGGTGGCTTACGCCCTGTGCATTGTGTCGTTTCCGTCACTGATGTCGCAATGGCCACACACACTGGCCAACGGCGGCCTACCCCCGCTGGATCAGATGACAGCGATTTTCTTCCCGCAACAGGTCGATGCCTGGGCCGGCGCCACCCCGCTGGATCACCTTAAAACCTCATTGAGACTGGCCACCGGCAATGACACGCTCACCGTCCAGAACATACTGAAAGATCACACCGTATACGGCGTAGGAGGTGGCAATGGTTGGGAATGGGTCACCCTGGCCTGGTTGCTGGGCGGACTCTGGCTAATTCAACAAAAAGTCATCAGCTGGCACATTCCTACGGGTCTGATTGCCGGCATGGGCGCGCTAGCGCTGATTGCCTGGTCGATTGACCCAGCCCACTACGCCAATCCGATATTTCATATCCTGGGCGGCGCCACATTGCTCGGCGCCTTCTTTATTGCCACCGACCCGGTGAGTGGTGCGACCACACCACGCGGCAAAATCATCTTCGCCGTAGCGATTGGTGCACTCGCTTATCTGATCCGGGTGTTTGGCGCTTTCCCGGACGGCATCGCCTTTGCGGTACTCATTCTCAACATGTGCGTACCGCTCATCGACATGTACACACAACCAGCGATCTTCGGTGAGAAATCCAAAGGAGATCCGTCGTGAGTACGCCCGCAGAAAAACACGCGTTTCGTGTTTCGGGAGAGACCGCGTTAACGCTGGTAGCCTTTATTGTTTTTTTTACTGCACTATTGGCCTGGGTATATCTGTTTTCACAGCCAGTGATCGAACAATCCACGCGTAATGAAAAACTAGCGGTACTAAACCAAATTCTACCGGCCAATCTATATAACAACGACCCATTGGCCGATACCATTACCCTGCCAGCAGAGCCTCAACTGGGTACAAAAACTGCCAGCACGGTTTACCGCGCGCGGAACAATGGCAAAGATTCTGCGCTCGTCATGGATGTCGTCGCGCCCGATGGTTATAGCGGTGCCATTAAGCTACTGGTCGCCTTCAGCGCTAATGGCCAGGTGCTCGGAGTCCGCGCCGTTGAACATAAAGAAACCCCAGGCCTTGGTGACTATATTGATCCTCGTAAAGATAAGAACAAAGAGTCTCCTTGGATTAACCAGTTTAATAGCGTACCGCTCACCTTGAGCAATAGAGATTGGCACGTTAAAAAAGATGGCGGCGCGTTTGATGCTTACGCCGGTGCCACCGTAACACCGCGCGCTGTTGTTAAAGCCGTGCACCGCGCACAGGAATTTGTGATGGATAACCGCCAGGTGTTATTCACGCGCTCAACCACACAGAATGGCACCAACCAATAACTGGTTGGCATAGACTTCAGGACACGATCATGTGGATCACCCGCTCCGAATTTGTAGATATTGCTCATAAGGGTATCTGGAAGCAGAACACCAGTCTGGTTCAGATTCTGGGTCTGTGTCCGCTGCTTGCCGTGACCACGAATCTTGTTAATGGCGTCATGCTCTCACTGGCGACACTGCTGGTGATGTCACTTTCCAATCTGGCAGTTTCAAGCTTGCGTCATTTCATCCCCTACGAAATCCGTATCCCGGTTTTTATTCTCATCGCAGCCGCACTGGTTACGGTGGTTGATCTGGCGATGAATGCCTATCTGCATGGCCTGTATGTGGTGCTCGGTATCTTTATTCCACTGATCATCACCAACTGTATTGTGCTCGCGCGTATTGAAGCGTTTGCCGCAAAAAATCGGCCAGCACCGGCCATGATGGATGGTGCCATGATGGGCGTTGGCATGCTCTGGACGCTGGCATTAATTGGTGCGCTCCGCGAGATCATTGGCGGCGGCACGTTGTTTTCCGGGATTGATCTCGTGATCCCTGGCGCACAGGCCCTTCAGCTGCTCCCTGCAGATTACCCTGGCCTACTCATGGCCGTATTGCCACCGGGCGCATTCATCATTCTGGGATGTATCATCGCCAGTAAAAACTGGATTGATGCACGCAGCGCGGCACATCAGCTAACCCAAGCGGCACCGATCAGCACAGGCGGCTGCCACTAAGGCCCACGCCATGAATCTGGCAAACCGCGTCGAGTTCTTCCGGCGCCTACAGGCAGCCAACCCGCATCCGACGACCGAACTCGAATACGGCACGACCTTTCAACTGCTGATTGCCGTTATTCTGTCGGCGCAAGCCACCGACAAAGGCGTCAACCTGGCCACCCGACAGCTCTTTATTGATGCGCCGGATGCCGCCAGCATGGGGGCGCTGGAAGTAGCTGGACTCATTCCTTACGTTAAGACCATTGGTCTTTACCCCACCAAAGCCAAAAACTTTATAGCTACCTGCAAAATCCTCTGCGAGCTTTATGGCGGCGAGGTGCCGGAAGATCGCACAGCACTCGAAGCCTTGCCTGGTGTTGGCCGAAAAACAGCCAATGTGGTGCTGAACACCGCTTTTGGTCACCCGACCATGGCTGTCGATACGCATATCTTTCGCGTCTCTAATCGCACCGGCCTTGCACCCGGTAAAACACCGCTTGCCGTGGAACAAAAGCTCCTGAAAAATGTGCCCAAAGATTTTCTGTACGATGCGCACCACTGGCTCATTCTACTCGGCCGTTATATCTGCAAAGCGCGCAAGCC
>JBPCSW010000137.1:0-3247 GCA_051006675.1 Fluviibacter sp. | reverse complement strand
TGCCGTCATCAAGGCTCCCATCGTGCGTGACGCCGTCATGGAGCTGCTCAAGTCGCGCGACGGCCTCGCCCTCGGCATCTGCAACGGCTTCCAGGCGCTCATCAAGACCGGCCTCGTCCCGTATGGCGAGATCCGCGACGTCGACGCCTCGGCTCCGACCCTCTTCCACAACCGCATCGCCCGCCACATCTCGCGCTACGCCCATACCCGCGTCGCGTCGGTCAAGTCGCCGTGGCTCGCGCGCATGGAAGTCGGCCAGGTGCACACCATCCCGCTCTCGCACGGCGAAGGCCGCTTCACCGCGCCTGCGTCCGTCATCGCCGCCCTCGTCAAGAACGGCCAGGTCGCTTTCCAGTATTGCGACGCCGCCGGCGCGCCCTCGAACCGCATCGAGTTCAATCCCAACGGATCGCTCGAAGCCGTCGAAGGCATCACCAGCCCGTGCGGTCGCGTCCTCGGCAAGATGGGCCACTCCGAGCGCACCGGCGCGCACGTCGCCAAGAATATCCCCGGCGACAAGCACCAGCCCCTCTTCCAAGGCGGCGTGGATTACTTTGCTTAAGCGACCGAAGGTCCCTTAAGCAAAGAGGGGACACGCTGGCACGGTGACACGTGGGCACGGGGTGATGCATCTCCCCGTGTCAACTTGCCCCCATGTCCAATTGCCCCCTCGCGGCTACGCCGCGCGGGTAGGGTCGGGATCGCGTCACGACATAGCCTGTATATGCTTCACAGCCTGCCAGCATATCCCCACGCGCCGCGTGAAGCCAACTCCCCAGGATTAGCCCCTGCTTGTTTCGGGTTAACTTCGCCGTGGGCGGAACGTATCCGCTTTGAAACGACTTGAAATGACCTCCGGCTTTTGCAACTATCTGCTTACATCCCTCCGGCTACCTACAGAACCGGACGCGGGGCGGTCTCCGCAAGGAGCCGCCCCTGCATTGTTTTAGGGCCATGCGAACTTGGCTCTACGTGGATGGTTTCAACCTTTACTACGGTTCCGTGCGAGCGACACCCTTGCGTTGGTTGAATCCGGTGGCTCTCGCCCAGCAAGCGTTCCCCTCCAATCAGATTGTCCGGACTAAGTATTTCACGGCCGCCCTCCCGCCATCTCCGACGGATATGGGGCAGGCGGTTCGTCAGCAGGTTTATTGGCGAGCGCTGCGGGCCTTGGGTGATGTGGAAATCATCGAAGGTCATTTCCGGGTGCGGCAGGTCTGGGCGCCGGTGGCGCAGCCGCCACCGGACATGATGCGGATCATCAGGCACGAAGAGAAAGGGTCCGACATCAACCTGGCCTCTCATTTGCTGTCGGATGGATTCGCCGGCAACTATGACGCTGCGATTGTCATCTCCGGGGATTCGGACTTCATGACGCCTGTGCGCATGGTTCGCGAAGTCGTGGGACGTCCGGTCGGCGTCCTTAATCCTCAGCGGGTGTCTGGACCAGATTCAAAGCCGATACGAAATAGCGCCGGACTCCGTAAGGCGGCTTCTTTTTATCAGAACGGAGTGACGTGGAGTCAATTGGTCCGCGCTCAGCTCCCAGCGGTCCTTTCCGATCCGGCTGGGCTGATCCATCGACCGCCTGAATGGGCGCCACCCAGTTAGGGTTGGGTCTTTCGGACTCTCCTCGCCCGCCAAAGCACAATGGGGTCAGACCCCATTAATAGGGTCTGACCCCATTATGTGTGGATCGCTCGAAGCGGTCGAAGGCATCACCAGCCCGTGCGGCCGCGTCCTCGGCAAGATGGGCCACTCCGAGCGCACCGGCGCGCACGTCGCCAAGAACATCCCCGGCGACAAGCACCAGCCCCTCTTCCAAGGCGGCGTAGATTACTTCGCATAAGGGTAGGGATGCGATCACATCGCATCCGCTGTATCTAAGGTAGGCACAGCACCACGTGCTGTCCTTTTCCTTTGGTAGGGCGGGCTCTCCGAGCCCGCCGCTGCGCCTTCATAGGTGAGGCCTGACCCTGTTGGCCTGCCCGGTACGACTAGGAAACGTCCTGGGGAGACGAAGGACAGTTCGGCGGCTTTCCTAGTTCAATGTTGATTGAAAACGAGACCTTGCCTGTTTCGCAGGCAGTTTTCATAGACTTAAGGCCGCTCACGAAAAGCGATAAGATCTCGCGCAGCCTTCTCATGAGTGTAAAGGCGTTTACGACAACATAGTCAGTCGGTTCGCATAGGCAGATGAAATCGGCTGAATGGGCATCCCATCTTAACCTAACCATGTGTGTTAAGCCCTCTGCCTCATCTAGGTTCTCGTTTTCGTGAACTACAATGCACCTAATTTGATAAATTAATTGGGAGATCGAAATGGTGATTTCCTTTTTGTTGCGGCGGCTAAACAACGTGAGCTCAGTTCCGCTCATATTGGCACTCGGTATGGCGGTTTCTAGGAGTGCGACAAAGGTTTCTTGGTTATTAAGGCCGATGGTCCCGGCCAATGAGCCACGAAGCTTTGCGGCAGCATCAATACCGTTAAGTAATGTAGGAATGCATGTGTCTTTCTGTCTGTTCGTGTTTATGTCACCGTCACATGCCCGGATAGCTTTCTCTACGTTTTGGAGCAGCCTTTCTTCTTCAGGGCTCATCTTCATAATCCTGGTTAACGCAACTCCAGGAATCATAGGGTGGGCGAGCCCGTCGAATCTATTCATGTTAACGAATTTTCCAGAGAAAGTTTAGTTTTGATAGTCGTTTAATTCTATCGGGCGTAAGTTTTGCTTTCTTCTGACGTTGCTTGGTTACCCATCCACCGAGATTTACGCCGTCTTCGAGGTGAGACCGAGGCACACGGCAGTGGCCTTCGCGTTTCCTGAATTTCCTCAAGGCGGCGAAGGCCTCTTCCCACTGTTCAGCAATGGGGTCCCAGCTGAAACCTAGAGAGTTTAGTCGATCGCGCTGGCTGGTGCTAAGTTGGTCCTTTTTCGCACGTTGTTTTTGTACCCAGGTTCCTAAACTAAGACTATCGACTTCTTGTTTTTGTGTGACACGACAGTGCCCTTCTTTTTTCCAGAATCTCAGTAGCACGTTAAAGTGCTTATCCCATTCTTCTTCTATTGGGTTCCAACTGAAGTCTATCGAGTCCAGTTGGCTGATCTGCTCCTGTGTTAGGTGATTCCTTCTGGTACGTTGTTTTATTACCCAGCCGCCTAAGTCTACTCCATTTTCGAGCACGCCGCGAGCTATCCGGAAGTGACCCTCTCGTATGTAGAATGACTTCAATGCAGCAAAGGAT
>JBPCSW010000136.1:0-3327 GCA_051006675.1 Fluviibacter sp. | reverse complement strand
GCAGATGTGTAAATACAGAAAGCGCAATCCGGCGAATGGCCTGTTGTGTCACGCGCACAAACAGAATTTCGCGCAGCTCACTAAATCCGGTGCTGGCCAGACGCATCACACCATACATCAGTAGCAAACCGATGGGCAGCACCAGAACCAAATCCTGGCCGCCGCTCAAATCATCGATCATGTTCTTGAACACAATCGGCACATACCCGCTGGCCAGTTTGGCCAGCAGCAGGCAGCCAAAAGCGGCAATCATTCGCCCACGGTAGGCCCAGAGCCACGGCAGCAGCGATTTCAGGGTTGTCCAGACGTGCAAGGGTTCGTTGCTGGCGGGGCCCACAGGTTTATTTCCATGACGCGACATGCGTTTTTGCCTTGATGACTTTAAAATAACACCCGTAGTTTAATCCTATTAGCGACAACACCATGATCGACACCCCTTGCACCTTGCCCGACCTGCCACCCGTACTCAAGGTCATTCCCATGCCATCAGACGCCAATATGTATGGCGATGTGTTCGGTGGGTGGACAATGGGTCATATCGATCTGGCCGGTGCCGTATTGGGCCATAAAGTCGCCCGTGGCCGCATTGCCACCGTGGCTGTGAACACCATCCAGTTTCATCAGCCGGTCTCGATTGGTGACATTGTCACCTTCTTTGCTGAGGTCGAGAAGCGGGGTCGAACCTCTGTCACCATCAAGGTTCAGATGTACGCCGAGCGTCACCCGGACAATCCGGTCACTGTCAAAGTGACCGAAGCGCTCATTACCTACGTGGCGCTCAATCCCGATGGCAGCAAGCGCGAGTTGCCGGCAGCCTAACAGGCTCTACAACCCGAGTTCCGCCCACATTGCATCGACGCGTGCTTTAACGGCCGGGTCGTGCGTAATCGGCGTACCCCACTCGCGGTTCGTTTCACCGGGCCACTTATTGGTCGCATCCAGTCCCATCTTGCTGCCCAGGCCGGCCACCGGTGAAGCAAAGTCCAGGTAATCGATCGGCGTGTTGTCCACCAGCATCGTATCGCGTGTGGCATCCATACGTGTCGTCATCGCCCAGATCACTTCTTTCCAGTCGCGAATGTTTACATCGTCATCCACCACGATAATGAACTTGGTGTACATGAACTGACGCAAGAAACTCCATACGCCCATCATCACCCGACGTGCATGTCCGGCATATTGTTTGCGAATACTTACCACCGCCAAGCGGTAAGAGCAGCCTTCCGGCGGCAGATAAAAATCGGTGATTTCCGGGAACTGCTTTTGCAGCAGCGGCACGAATACTTCATTGAGCGCCACACCCAGCATGGCCGGCTCATCAGGCGGCTTGCCTGTATAAGTCGAGTGGTAAATCGGGTTCTTGCGCATCGTCATGCGCTCAACGGTAAAGACAGGAAACTTGGCTTGCTCGTTGTAATAACCCGTATGGTCACCGTAAGGACCTTCTAACGCCGTCTCACCTGGATTGAGCACCCCTTCCAGAACAATCTCGGCAGAAGCCGGCACCTGTAGGGTCGAACCCAGGCAACGCACCAGTTCGGTTTTTTTGCCGCGCAGCAGCCCGGCAAATTGATATTCCGACAGCGTATCGGGTACCGGCGTTACCGCACCGAGAATGGTCGCCGGGTCGCAGCCCAGCACTACGGCCACCGGAAATGGTTGCCCCGGGTTGGCCAGTTGATGATCCCTAAAGTCCAGCGCGCCACCGCGGTGCGCCAACCAACGCATAATCAGCTTGTTGGGTCCTAGCACCTGCTGCCGGTAGATGCCCAGGTTCTGGCGCGTCTTGTTCGGCCCACGCGTGACGGTTAGCCCCCAGGTGATCAGTGGTGCCACATCACCAGGCCAGCAGTGTTGTATCGGTAGACGGGAAAGATCCACATCCTTGCCTTCTAGCACCACATCCTGGCAGGGAGCAGACGACACCTGCTTGGGTGACATGGTCAACACCTGCTTGAGCAGCGGTAGTTTTTCCCAGGCGTCTTTAAAGCCCTTCGGGGGTTCCGGCTCTTTCAGAACCGAGAGCACCTTGCCCACTTCGCGTAGCTTAGCCAGCGCCTCGGCTTCAGTGGCAACATCCTGTCCCATGCCCAGCGCCACACGGCGTACTGTACCGAACAGGTTGCCCAGCACCGGCGTATTGAAGCCCGTGGGGTTTTCAAAGAGAATGGCGGGGCCGCCCTGGCGGAGCACACGATCGCAAATCTCAGTCATCTCCAGATGCGGGCTTACCGGCATCGAGATGCGCTTCAGCTCACCCATCTGTTCCAGTTGCGCAATAAAGTCGCGCATATCGTTATATTTCATGGGCGTTGATCGTCCGTTTTTTTAGATCAGGGTGTCGAGCAGAATACCGGCAAACACGGCACCACCCAACCAGTTGTTATGCATAAAGGCAGCAAAGCACTTCGTTGTGTCACGATCCTTAATCAGCGTGTAGTGATAGAGCGCAATCAAGGCTGCAACCACCAGGCCGACCCAGTAAGGCCAACCCAAGCGCATCGTGTGTCCAACCCCCGCCAGAATCGCCAGCGTCAGGCCGTAGCAAATCATAATGGCCGCCACGTCAAAACGGCCAAAAGTAATGGCTGAGGTTTTAATGCCGATTTTCAGATCATCAGGTCGATCCACCATGGCGTATTCCGTATCGTAGGCAATCGCCCAGAAGATATTGGCCAATAGCAGCCACCAGGCAACCGTGGGAACATCATTCAGAATGGCCGCAAACGCCATGGGAATGCCGAAGCCGAAAGCAATGCCCAGGTAACCCTGGGGAATCGCAAAAAAGCGCTTGGTGAACGGATAAGACACGGCAAGAAATACGGCAATCACAGCCAGCCCGATCAGAAGCGGGGTCACAATCGGCAATACCGTCACGGCAGACAGCGTCACCAGCATAACAAATACGGCCAGCGCTTCGCGTGGGCTCACCCAACCCGCCACCAGCGGCCGGTCTTTGGTGCGCGCGACGGCACCATCAAAATTACGATCTGCCAGATCGTTAATTACACAACCAGCAGAACGCATCAGAAAGGTGCCTGCCACAAAGATGAGTAAAACATGTAGCGGTGGCATGCCTTCACAGGCCAACCATAGCGCCCACAATGTTGGCCAGAGCAGCAGCAGGGTGCCAATCGGACGGTGTACCCGCATCAGGCGCAGGTATTGAGTCAGCTTCGGGGGTGGTGCGGATGTCGTCATCCGTACATTTTACGAGAAGAGTGGTGAGAACGTCCTTGCAAACATCAATTGACAATGATTCTCAATACGTATAAATTCTCCATTCAAATGATAATAATTCTCGTTAACTTTGGGCCAACCCCGCTC
>JBPCSW010000135.1:0-3127 GCA_051006675.1 Fluviibacter sp. | reverse complement strand
GATAATACACTGCGTGCTATAGGCCTAATACACCCACGTTAACCCGAATGAACCCTCCAGGATGTCGATAGAACAACTTGCCGACTTGACCCAGCCGCAACGCGACCGCCTCGCGTTTGTGGAATTGCGCGTGCGCTTCATCGGGGATATCCGCCGACAAAACTTGGTGTCGCGGTTTGGCATCCAGTCGGCCGCTGCTACGCGGGACTTGGCTCTGTATAAAGAGATTGCTCCCGGCAACATCGATTACGATGCCAAGGGCAAAGCCTACGTTCTTGGCGATGACTTCCGGTCGGTGTTCAACTTCCCCCCAGAGCGGGTGTTGTCGTGGCTGACTCGGAGCTTCGGCGATGGTGAGCCGATGCGGCTCAAGGCGTGGGTGGCCAGCGAGAGCCCGGCGCGGCTCACGCATCCGAATCTGGATGTGTTGGCAAGCGTAACCCGGGCGATCCACCAGGAATGTCCACTGAGCATCGAGTACCACTCTATCTCCAGTGGCCGTACTGAGCGGGAGATCGTCCCGTTCGCGCTGATTGACAACGGCCTGCGCTGGCACGTCCGCGCCTTCGACCGAAAGTCCCAGGAGTTCCGGGATTTCGTCATCACCCGAATCAATCGCCCGGTCGTGCTCAAGGGCCAGCCCGTGGCATCGCACGAGACGAGCAATCAAGACATCCAGTGGACCCGGATCGTCGAACTGGAACTGGTGCCGCACCCGGATCAACCCCGACCGGAGATCATCGAGATGGACTACAGCATGCAAGGCGGCGTTCTGCGGATGAAACTGCGTGCCGCCACTGCCGGGTACATCCTGCGCCAGTGGAGCGTCGACTGCTCGCCAGACCACAGCCTGCGCGGGCATGAGTACCGGCTCTGGTTGAAAGACCATCTGGCACTGTACGGCGTGCGCAATACCGTGCTGGCACCAGGCTACCGCTCCCCTGATCAACAACGGCTCGAAACCGGGACGGACTGAGTGGATGAGCATGCTCGAAAAACTCGAAAAACTCATCAGTGAAATCGGAGCCGTCAACAGCCAGTTGATCCTGCTGGTCGGCCCTAGCCGCAGTGGAAAGACCCAACTGCTACGTCAACTCGGCGCAAAGCTCAACATCGAGCCGCTCAACGTCGGCCTGGAACTGGGGCACCGCTTGGCTGCCACACCGAACAAAAAGCGCGGCTTTTCGGCAAGCGAACTGCTGCGGGAGATCGCGGACAGGGAACGAACTGAAGACCCGCTGCTGCTCGACAACCTCGAGTTGCTGTTCGAGCCAAGCCTGCAGATCAACCCGCTTGACCTCATCAGGCGGCTGGCTCATTCCAGGCGCGTCGTGGCCGTCTGGCCTGGCGAGCTGCGCGGGGATCGCTTGGTGTACGCCGACATGAGCCACCCAGAACATCGTGACTACAGCCGCGACGGCGTGGTCGTACTCGAACAAACGCAAACCAAATAACGAGAACCCTATGGCCAAGAACATGAAATACGGAGATCTGATCCAGTTCGAGCAGATCGAGTCAGTCATTCAGCTGCTTGATGCCGGGCGCACGGATGAGGCCAGGAAACTCGTCGCGACCTACGTCATCTCCGACGACATGGCCGAGCGGATCTCCAGGCTCATGGTTCCCCAAATCAGTTTCGACGACTCGGTTGATCACAAGGGCGTGCTGATCGTAGGCAACTACGGCACCGGTAAGTCGCACTTGATGTCGGTGCTGTCGCTGGTGGCTGAAGACGCCGCCTACGCACCGATGATCCGCCACCCCAAGGTCGCCGAGGCGGTTGCCCCGATCGCTGGCCGCTTCAAGGTGCTGCGTATTGAGGTGGGCGGCCTGCAGATGCCGCTGCGCCAGATCATCACCTTGCAGCTTGAGCGTTTCCTCGAAAAAATCGGTGTCGACTACACCTTCCCAACCGCCGACAAGGAGCTCAACAACAAGGACTCCTTCGAGGAGATGATGGCCGCCTTTGGCGAGAAATACCCGGGCCAGGGTTTGCTGTTGGTGGTCGATGAATTCCTGGAGTACTTGCAGTCCCGTCGCGACCACGAACTGGTG
The DNA here is from genome assembly GCA_051006675.1 of Fluviibacter sp. Taxonomy (GTDB): domain Bacteria; phylum Pseudomonadota; class Gammaproteobacteria; order Burkholderiales; family Rhodocyclaceae; genus Fluviibacter. The sequence continues at coordinate 1,072 of JBPCSW010000135.1, read as the reverse complement.
CAGGATCTGGCCATCCTGCGTCAGATTGGCGAAGTCACCAAGCACCTGAAGTTCCGCTTCGTGGCCGGCGTGCAGGAAGCCATCTTCGACAGCGTGCGCTTCCAGCACGTTGCCGACAGCATGCGTCGCGTCAACGAGCGCTTCACGCAGATCCTGATCGACCGACAGGACGTGAGCTTCGTCGTCTCCGCACGTCTGCTCAAAAAGACGGCCGACCAGCAGAACAAGATCCGCGAATACCTCACGCCGTTCGCCAAGTTCTACGGCTCCATGAACGAGCGCATGGACGAGTACGTCCGCCTGTTCCCGGTTCACCCGGACTACCTGAAGACTTTCGAGCAGATCCACTTCGCTGAGAAACGCGGCGCACTGACGACCATCGAGGCTGCCATGCTAACGATCCTCGATCAGGAAGTACCTGCCGACAAGCCGCTGTTCATTAGCTACGAGAGCTTCTGGAACACCATCAAGACCAACACGGTTCTGCGTGCTGACCCGAACATCAAAGAAGTGATGCGCGTCTCAGAGGTTCTGGAGTCGCGGGTTCAGCAAGCCTTCACGCGTCCGGCCTACAAAGCCATGGCACTGCGCATCATCAACGCGCTGGCCGTCCACCGGTTGACCACGGGTGGTGACATCCACGTGCCGATTGGTCCCACGGCAGCCGAACTGCGCGATGCCCTGTGCCTGTTTCAACCAGGAGTGGAGGACATGCCGGGTGACCCGGCAGAAAACCTGTTGTCGATGGTTCAGACCGTCATGCGGGAAGTGCTGAAGACCGTCAACGGCCAGTTCATCTCCAAGGCACAGGATACTGAGCAGTACTACCTCGACCTCAAGAAAGACATCGACTACGACGCGCAAATCGAAAAGCGTGCCGAGGCCCTGTCCGACGATGCTTTGGATCGAGCCTACTACAGTGCCATCAAAACACTGATGGAGTGCAGCGACGATCTGCGTTACCCCGGTTTCCAGATATGGCAATACCAGATCGAGTGGCAGGATCGTCGTGTTGAACGGGATGGCTACCTGTTTTTCGGGGCACCAAACGATCGCCCCACTGCACAACCCG
>JBPCSW010000134.1:0-3430 GCA_051006675.1 Fluviibacter sp. | reverse complement strand
GGCTGGCCTTTTTAACTTCGGCGATCACTGCGGGCTGCTTGGCGGCGAGCTTGGCGCGGATGGCGCCCACGAAATCTCGGACGGTGGGTTGCGCTTTGGCCAGGGCTTCCATATCGGCTAGGCTGCATTGCGCATAACCGGCTTTAACCTCGGCTTCTTTCGTGGTGATGATCTTGGCGAGGATGTCGCTTGTTTGATTCATGACGGTTTCTTATTGCGCCTGGGTGCAAGCGACGAATTCGTTGAGTTTATTAAGCGCGGCGCCGGAGGCAATAGCCTCACGGGCTTGAGTAATGCCCTCGGCGATGCTGTCGACCCGGCCTGCGGCATAGAGCGCGGCACCGGCATTGAGCAGCACGATGTCTTGCGAAGGACCCTGCTCGTTGGCCAGCACAGCCTGCATGCGGGCAATAGACTCAGCCGGGTTGGCGACCTGTAGTGCGCTAATAGGGGCCGGGGCGATACCGAAGTCTTCCGGCTTGATCTGATATTCATGGATCTCGCCGTCTTTGAGTTCACCCACCAGGGTTGGTCCCGACAGCGACACCTCATCCAGACCATCTACACCGTGAGCCACAAGCGCACGACGGCTACCCAGGCGTTGCAGTACGCGTACCAGAATACCGACCAGATCCGGATGAAAGACACCGAGCAACTGCGTACCGGCACCTGCCGGGTTAGTGAGCGGGCCGAGTATATTAAAGAGCGTGCGCACACCCAGCTCTTTACGTACTGGTGCCGCATACTTCATAGCGCTGTGATGGTTGGGGGCAAACATGAAGCCAATGCCAGACTGCGCAATACATTGCGCGACCTGTTGAGGATTCAGATCTAGCTTGGCGCCCAACGCCTCCAGCGCATCGGCACTACCGGACTGGCTAGAAACAGAGCGTCCGCCATGCTTGGCCACTTTAGCGCCTGCGGCAGCCGCCACAAACATCACGGTAGTGGAAATATTAAAGGTGTGCGCGCCGTCACCACCGGTACCGACGATATCCAGCAGGTGCTCTGCATCGGCCACCGGCACCTGGGTTGCAAACTCCCGCATGACTGCGGCAGCAGCAGCAATTTCTTCGATGCTTTCTTTTTTGACTCGCAGGCCAATGAGAATACCGGCGATCATCACGGGTGAGACTTCTCCCGACATGATCTGACGCATCAGCGAGGTCATTTCTTCATGGAAGATCTCGCGGTGTTCGATCAGGCGCTGCAACGCCTCTTTGGGCGTGAAAACAATGCTGTCACTCATACCTTGAACTCTTTGAGAAAGTTATCCAGCATCTGGTGCCCCTGCTCGGTAAGAATCGACTCCGGGTGGAACTGCACGCCCTCTACAGCCAGCGTTTTGTGACGCATGCCCATGATTTCGCCATCTTCGGTTTCGGCTGTGACTTCCAGGCAGTCTGGTAGCGTTGAACGCTCAACCGCCAGCGAGTGATAGCGGGTGCAGGTAATCGGGTTGGGCAGGCCTTTGAACACGCCCACGTCTTTATGAAAGACGGGCGAGGTTTTACCGTGCATCAGCTGTTTGGCATGAATCACTTTGCCGCCAAATGCCTCACCAATGGCCTGGTGGCCGAGGCAAACGCCCAACAACGGGATCTTGCCTGCGTATTCTTTTATAGCGGCCAGCGACACGCCCGCTTGCGCTGGCGCACAGGGCCCCGGCGAGATGACCAGATAGTCCGGCTTCAGACGGCCAATTTCTTCAACGGTAATAGCGTCGTTACGAATCACCTTCACCTCCTGGCCTAGCTCTCCAAAGTACTGAACCAGGTTGTAGGTAAAGCTGTCGTAGTTGTCGATCATCAGGAGCATTTTTGAAGCTTATCCTTTTGCAACGGGTGTTCCGCGACAAATTGCCGCAATGCCAAATTCATTCTTGTCTGCCATCCCTTGCCCGTAGCTTTGAATGCCGTGACCAAGTCGGCGTCGTAACGAACGGTCACGGATACCTTGGTGCCACTCTGCCTAGGGCGACCCCGACGAACCAGCCGGTCACCGGCAAATTCATCAGCGTCAACAAAAAACTCCTCCGTCAGTTCAGGCGCGTCATCGGGATCAACCCAATCTTGACGCAAATTTTGCTTGCTCGCGCTCATTGGCTTTCCTCATGCTGATAACGCGGCGCACCTCGCCGCGGGGCGTCCAAACCATGACCACCATCCGACCAGCTAATAAACCAACTGTGACATAGCGTGGCTCGCTATAGCCCTCCCGGCGGTCTTCGGCTGTAAAGTGGTGACCTGCAAAAATCGCGGCAGCTTGAGCAAAGTCTAAATCCCGCTCAGCCAACGTCTTATCGCGTTTGGCTTGGTCAAACTCGATTTCCATCTTATTATTGTAACTACAATAAATGTAGAGTCAAGCTGAACATCGCTAGCTTATTTCGGAAGTTTTGGGAACTTCTTGGATCAGTTCACCATTGACGACAAACACAAGTGGCGTCTTCGTCTTTGCAGCCAGATCCCTCGCACGCTTTGCCGCACGAGCCAAAGCCGCTGGTGCCGCCTGCATGTCTGGATCATCCAGACAAGATTGAGTCCTCCGCCGGATCGACTCAGGTTTGCTTTTCACGAAGCTCTTCTACCGCAGGCTTTGAACATCAGATAGCCCGCTACGGATTCTGACGGTGGGTTAGTTTCCCAGGTCAGCAAATCCAGGCCCAGGAAGGTAGCCGTTGAATAACGATTGTTTTCACAATCAATATAGGTGAAGCCATCGTAGCCCCGGTTATCGCTCTCGACGTAATAAACCATCTGATAGGTTTTACCGCCAGGCACTGAGGGACTGTGCTCGACCTCTGGCAGCCAATAGATGTGGGTCGCACGATCCTTGTTGTAGGGGTTTTCCATATAACCGATAAAGGCGATTTTGGTGCCAGACTCGGTGGTGTAACCGCATAAGGTCTTGACCCACTCATCACCCACCGATTTTTCTCGGGGCGTATGCCAATCGACGGCCAGCTGCGGCGAGTTATCGGGTGCCACAGTATAGTTTTGAATGGTTCTCTTCTCGCAGTTGACCTTGATATAGGCCGGTTTGATGACACTGCCATCCAACATATGGCGGCCGTAAACCACGCTTTCGATGATGCCATCGGCGTTTTGGCGGGTCTGGTAGGGGTCGTAGAAGAAAACCGCGTATTTGCCCTTAACGATGGCGAACCATGTCCCATCTCGGATGACATCGTCATCACCAGCAAAAACGACGCCGGCGAACACTGCCAGCAGCAGGATTAAGGCTTTTTTCATGGTTCAGCAATGCAAAATAGATCGGTGCCTATCTTAATCCAGAAAATCTATCCGCCTTTGCCTTGACTTCCTGAATTCTGCCCCTATACTTGGAATTGTTGCGGTGCACAAAAACCGTTTTTGACCTGCACCACCCAGATTTTCGCTTTAAACATCATCGTATCAATCCTCTGGAG
>JBPCSW010000133.1:0-5320 GCA_051006675.1 Fluviibacter sp. | reverse complement strand
ATTATTACCAGCCGGAAGCCTACGTACCCAGTCGTGACCTGTTCATTGAAAAAGATTCGTCAATTAATGAACATGTCGAGCAGATGCGTTTATCGGCCACCAAAAGCCTCATCGAGCGCACCGACTGCATCATTGTTGCTACCGTGTCCTGTATTTACGGTATCGGCGACCGGGATGAATACCACCAGATGATCATGCACGTGCGCGAGGGAGATAAGCTTGCGCAGCGAGATTTGCTCAAACGGTTGGCCGAGATGCAGTACAGCCGTAACGAAATGGATTTTCAGCGCGGCACTTTCCGCGTACGCGGTGATGGAATTGATGTGTTTCCAGCTGAACATGCCGAGCATGCTTTGCGGATTGAGCTATTTGACGATGAAATTGAACGACTCCAACTGTTTGACCCCCTGACAGGGGAAATTCGTCAGAGGCTATCCCGCTTTACGGTGTATCCGTCTAGCCACTACGTAACGCCAAGGGCAACTGTATTGCGTGCGCTGGAAGGCATTAAGGAAGAACTTAACGTTCAGCGTGCATTTTTCCTGTCCGAAGCCAAGCTGGTCGAAGCGCAACGCCTTGAACAGCGAACCAAGTTCGATATTGAAATGCTCAATGAAGTAGGTTTCTGTAAAGGCATTGAAAACTACTCGCGTCATCTTTCGGGTCGGAATCCCGGAGACCCGCCGCCCACGCTGATTGATTACCTGCCCGATAACGCATTGATTTTCATCGATGAATCACACGTAGCCATAGGGCAGGTGGGTGCCATGTACAAGGGGGATCGTTCGCGCAAAGAGAACCTGGTGAACTATGGTATCCGATTGCCATCGGCATTGGATAACCGCCCGCTCAAGTTTGATGAATTCGAACAACGTATGCGTCAGGCGGTCTTTGTATCAGCAACACCAGCTGCCTACGAGAAGGAACATGCCGGGCAGGTGGTTGAGCAGGTGGTGCGCCCCACTGGGTTGGTTGACCCGGTAGTAGAAGTGCGACCAGCTACCACTCAGGTGGATGATCTGCTGGGTGAAATCCGTAAGCGCGTCGCGCTAGATGAGCGCATTCTGGTGACAACGCTGACTAAGCGCATGTCTGAAGATCTGACTGACTACCTGACTGAAAATGGTATCAAGGTTCGATATCTGCATTCGGATATTGATACCGTAGAGCGTGTCGAGATCATTCGGGATCTTCGTTTAGGTGTCTTTAACGTTGTGGTGGGCATTAACTTGTTGCGTGAAGGGCTGGATATCCCAGAGGTATCGCTGGTTGCCATTCTGGATGCGGATAAGGAAGGGTTCTTGCGTTCTGAAACTTCGCTGATTCAAACTATTGGTCGGGCGGCGCGACACCTGAACGGTACAGCCATTCTTTACGCGGATAAAATCACCGGATCGATGCGGAGAGCCATTGATGAAACCGAGCGACGGCGTCATAAACAGCTCGCGTTTAATGCAGCAAATGGCATTGTGCCGCGAGGTGTTAAGAAGCGCATCAAAGACATTATTGACGGTGTTTACACCACTGGTTATTCGGATTCGTCAGATGCGCAATCACTGCGTAAGGCTGCTCAGACACGTAAACATTATGAGTCGATGTCTGAGAAGGAAGTGGCAGCCGAAATCCGTAAGTTAGAGCAGGCTATGCAACAGCATGCCAAGAATCTGGAGTTCGAAGCGGCGGCGCAGACGCGGGACCAATTGTTTAGGCTAAAAGAACAGCTGTTCGGCGCTGCACCCAAGGGGGATTAACAAGCCCTAGTACCGTTTCATAATCGCGCACATATCGGTGGCAATGCCACTCACCAGATATTGCGTCACGGCTTTTGATGCCTGAGCGAGTTCTGCCGCCTGTTGGGGGCTCGTTTTACTGTAATGATGCAGCGTGATAGAACCTGTGGTGCCAGAGTTGTAGCCATATCGCCCAATCTGTTTAAGGCTGCGCGTTTCATATACACGCACAAAGGCGGCACCTTCAAGCGTATCGTCTTTAAGACCGGAGCGGAGTTTAATGTTTGTCACGCCCGCTTGGATAAAAAACCGGTAGGGTGCTGCGTTTTCACGGAAACCTGTAGGAAGTGTGAGATGACTCTCGCTCCAGTTGGTTTTCGTGGGTTCAAGCGTGTCCTGATAGATGGCAGAGTCGATGCCGCAGGTCTTGAGTTGACCGGCAAGTTTTTGTGCGAAGTACACCGGTAGATTAACTGGTGCAATTGCTTGAGCGACATCCTGGCTATCAACATTTTTTGATGCGCTTTCTTCGGCATGAGAGGCCGCGGCGCTACCAGCGGTTGAACCGGCAAATCCACCCACAACTCCGGCAACGGGGCCCACAACCATGCTTCCCAGAAAACCACCGATCGTTGAAGTCTTGTCAGAAATATACGTGGTCTGAACAGCACCGCTTGGGATGATTAAGACTTGGTAGGATTTTTGTCGAATCGGCTGGGCAGCGCTCTCGTCAACCACCTCGGCGGATTTGCCGGATTGATTTATTTTGAAAGGCCCTGAGGCGCAGCCATAAAGGCAAGATCCCAGAGCAAAGGCTAGGAATGACTTTAGCAAGGTGTGTTTACTAGGCATTGTCGGTATTGTGCACGTTTGCCATAATTATGGAACAATGTAACTAAATTTAAAAAAGTGAACACCCAATAAAAATAAGATGCAGATCTGATGTGAATGACTGCTGGCGTTAATAAGTGGTTCACAAAGGGGGAGCGAATGACGAGAGTGCTGTTCGTGTGTATGGGAAATATCTGCCGGTCGCCAACGGCGGAAGCCGTATTTCGCCGCTTGGCAGCGCAGCGTGGTCTGCTTGGCGAACTGGAAATTGATTCTGCGGGGACGCACGGTTATCACGTGGGTGAGACGCCGGATGCGCGTACGCAGCGTGCTGCGGCCGAGCGTAAATATGATTTATCCGAGATTCATGCGCGTAAGGTAGCGCCGGAAGATCTGGAATACTTTGATCTGGTGCTGGCAATGGATCGGAGCAACCTGGACACATTGCGGAAGCTTTGTCCGTCTAATCGTTTGCTCCGACTTAAGCTATTCATGAGTTATGCCCGTCAGTTCGATGATGATGAAGTGCCTGATCCGTATTACGGTCTAGCCCATGATTTCGATCTGGTGCTCGATATGATCGAAGATGCGGCAGAGGGGTTGCTGGATAGTGTGGTTCGTGAACGTGGTAATCATGAACCGGTGAAACCAACGACCAAATCGGGGGCTGCTAAAGTTAAAGCGAGCTGAGTTATTCGATGTGCCAACGTAAAAAAACCGCCTGAAATTATTCGGCGGTTTTTTTACGGATGGATTCCCGAAATTACTCTTTGCGGGTTTCGACCATTTGTAGCGGTTCTTCTATAGCAACGGGTTTGGCGCGAGGTGCGCGTGGTTTGCGTACCGGTTTTTCAGCAGGTGCTGCTGCAACACTTGCACGTTTAACCGGGTCGGTTTCAACCATCTGCAAGCCAACTGCTTCGAGCGAGACTGGCGCCGGTGCAACAGGGGCTGGTTTCGCTGGTGGCTGAGGCGCAGGTGCCGATTCGACTACGGGTGCTGGTGTCGGAGCCGGAGCTGGAGCCTCAACGGGGGCTGGCGCTTGAGCGGCTGGTGCCGATTCAATAACCACCGGTGCGACAACAGGGGCAGGCACTGAAGCTTCTGCAGTTTCATTGCGCAGTTCGCCAACGGTTTCGTTAGACATTTCACCATTCGCTGGTTGACGTTCGCCACGCTCACGACGGCCACCACGACGACCACGGCGACGACCATTGCCGCTGACACCTTCGGTAGCAGTCGTTTCTGGCGTCACACAATCCGCATTCAACAGATCAAGATTCTCGGTCTGTGGCGCTGAAGCGTTGTCGTTTACATTGTTGGAGCGACGATCACGGCCCCCACGACGGCGGTTGTTACCACCCGTGTTCTGACCTTCTTCAGTGCTAGCGCCTTCCACAGGTGTTGATGTGCGGTCGCCACGGTTGTTGTTGCGACGGCCTTCCTGGCCTTCAGGGCGTGGGGTACGCTCACCGCGACTTTGACGACCACCGCGTTCGCCACGCGCCTGACGACCTTCGCCGTCACCGTTCTGACGTCGACCATTGCCACGGCCTTCGCGCGGCTCGCGCGGTGTACGTGGACGGGCAACCTCAACCGGTGGCTTCTTCTTGTTGTCGCCACTGAGCCAGCTGAATAGCTTGGTCATGAAACCGGTTTTCTCTTCCGGCATCGGTTCTGGCGGCGTGGTTGACTTCATGGATACCGGTGCAGGTGCAGCGGGTGCCACATTACGAATGGCCGCTGTTGGGCGGTTTTGATTCTTCTGTTGTTCTGTCGCGTAGGCAGGCATTTCTGTCAGTGACTGATCAACCATCTTGTAGGAAGGTTCACGAACATCATCCTGATTCAATTCGTCGTGACGCAGACGCTGAATGTGGTGTGCCGGTGTTTCAAGATGCTTGTTGGGCAGGAGCAGGATCGTTATCTTATGGCGCAGTTCAATCGCCTGGATATCTGCACGCTTTTCATTCAGCAGGAAGGTGGCAACATCCACGGGTACCTGCGTATGAACGGCGGCCGTGTTTTCCTTCATCGCCTCTTCTTCAAGAATCCGGAGGATGTGCAGGGCGGCTGATTCGGTAGAACGGATATGGCCTGTACCGGTGCAGCGTGGGCAGGTGATGTAAGAGGTTTCTGCCAGGGCAGGGCGCAGACGCTGACGCGACAGTTCTAGCAGACCGAAGCGGCTGATCTTGCTGGTTTGTACGCGGGCACGATCATGGTGAAGGGCATCACGCAGGCGGTTTTCAACTTCGCGCTGGTTGCGGGCGCTTTCCATATCGATGAAGTCGATAACGATCAGGCCACCCAAGTCACGCATACGCAGCTGACGGGCGATTTCGTCAGCCGCTTCCAGGTTGGTCTTCAGCGCGGTTTCTTCGATGTCGCTACCCTTGGTCGAACGACCCGAGTTAACGTCCACCGAAACCAGAGCCTCGGTATGGTCGATCACGATCGCGCCACCGGCCGGCAGGTTGACCTGTCGTGCATAGGCGGATTCGATCTGGTGTTCGATCTGGAAGCGGGAGAAGAGGGGCACATCATCGCGGTAACGTTTGACGCGATTCACGTTGTTCGGCATCACCTGGCTCATGAACGCCAGTGCCTGTTCGTAGATGTCATCGGTATCGATGAGAATTTCACCGATATCCGGCTGGAAGTAGTCGCGGATGGCGCGAATAACCAGGCTACCTTCCTGGAAAATCAGGAGCGGGGCAGTATTGTCTTTGGCAACTGAATCAATGGCGGTCCAGAGC
>JBPCSW010000132.1:0-5306 GCA_051006675.1 Fluviibacter sp. | reverse complement strand
TTTTTTACCGTACTTGAAGGCCAGAAACTCGAAATAGTCTCGCCATAAGAGCTCGAACCACAACCAGTAGGTGCCCTCATTCGCACCAAATTGCTGCTCATACGCGTTGAGTCGATGCGCGATCGACCTGGCTGAGCAACACCCCAATGCAAGCCAGGGAGAAAACTTACTAGAATAATCCATGCCCATGAGTTGATTACGCGTTTTTTTGTACGTGTCAGGCAAACGGCGCAAAAAATACTGATCGATGTGGTTCTGGGCATTTTGTGCCCCGCCTTTAAAGGGCAAGGCCATCGATGTACCACACCCCCCGGTAAACGGGTCAGACTCCGGGTGGTTTTTGGGCAGAGGCGGCACTCGGGTTGGTTTGGCCACGGGAGTGGCATATGTCAGTTTTGCCGATTCAATACGTTGCCTGAAACGAGAAAACGACTCAGGCATGCTCTTCAATTCAAATGGTAAGTCGGCAGGATCCAGCATACTCGATTGCCAGAACTCCCTGACATCAACGCCCATAGCGTTAAGACGCTCTGTGTCCTGATTTTCTTCGGGCGCTTCAATCTTCTGGGTGTACACGCTCTGAGCGCCGAGCTTGTGTAGCGTTTCTGTGATGACTTCGACAGGGCTGCCTTTGAGCACGATAAGGTCTGAACCGATGCTCTGCAATTGTATTTTTAGTGCCGTTATAGATTCATGCTCAAACTGCCGACGGCACAGCCCGACGCGCTTAAAGCCCCATGGGGTGTTGAGATCCTGTTTGGTGTCATGAATGACAATCGGCAGCAAAACGTCCGCGTCAATGCATGCCTGAGAGAACGCCGGGTTATCTTCCAGGCGCAAATCGTTTCTGAACCAATAAACGATCAATCTCATAGTTTTCGTGGTGCAGGAAGGGACTCGAACCCCCACACCTTACGGCGCCAGAGCCCAAATTACAAATTGTCCTAACTTTATATTTGCTTGCGCTTCAGGCTCTCCAAAAAATGAGTGTATCAATTCACTCCAGTACAGCATCAACCTCTAAACCAGAGACAGTTTTGGGGATCTGAGTCTTACGATTGACTCTTAAGGTGGGCTAATTCGAACATAACCAAGTAGAATAGTAGGAATTATGAATCAAGAAATCATCAAAAAAGCCTCACCATTCATCATGGAAGCGCATCGTAACGCTTGGTTACTTGTCATGGAATCGGAAAACCTTAATGACCAGGAGCTCAATGCAACGGTCGACTCCTTGTTCAGTAATGCCATCAAATTCTCACTGACGATTGATGACAACCGAGTCAACGAGGACTCTTCACGTCGCGCGGGAGAAGTGACTGCCTTGAGAACGCTCGTGGACTACGTCTTTGATGCAGAGAAGAAAGGAGAAAACGAGGCTCTAGCAACTTTTTATCGGAGGATCGAACCCGCCGCTAGGAACAACGACCAATTCAGGCGCTCAATATTAAATCTACTCGAGCACTTTTCTCTGTCAAACAGTGAATGCGATCATGAGTACACAAACGATCTCTTGGTACTTAAACGAATTCTTGGATGATCGTACAACCGATATCGAAATCCGTCAGACATGGCAGGAACCGAGCGACTCGCCTTCGTTGACCTAGAGACTACTGGCGCTACCGCATCTCAAGACCGCATCACGGAAATCGGCATCATTCTGGTCGATGAGTCGGGTGTTCAGGAGTGGAGTTCTCTGGTCAATCCCGAAACACGTATCTCGGGGTTTATCGAGAGCCTGACCGGCATCAGTAATGAGATGGTGGCAGAAGCACCCCGCTTCTGTGATTTAGCCAGTCGAGTCTACAAGATGCTGGAAGGTCGACTCTTTGTCGCCCACAATGCCCGATTCGACTACGCTTTCCTGAAGCAGTCTTTTTTGCGGGAGGGTATCGATTTCAGCGCCAAAACGCTGTGTACGGTCAAGCTCTCTAGGCGTCTATACCCCGGCCACCCTAAGCACAATCTGGACACTCTGATTGAACGCCACAGCCTCAAGGTATCCGGACGCCACCGGGCTCTGGCTGATGCCCAGCTGATTTACCAGTTCTGGGAGAAGATCCAGGCCACCATTCCGCAAGAGACGATTCAAGAAGCGCTCCAAGTGCTTCTGGGTCGACCCAGTACCCCAACGCATATCGATCTGACGATGATTGATGGCTTGCCGGAGTCACCGGGCGTATATCTCTTTTACGGTGAGAACGACCTGCCCTTGTATGTTGGAAAGTCGGTCAATATCCGCCAGCGGGTGATGTCTCATTTCACGGCGGATGTGACTTCCGCTAAGGAAATGAGTCTGTCACAGCAAGTTCGCCGGATTGAACACATCAGGACCGGGGGCGAGATCGGTGCATTACTCAAAGAGGCGGCACTGGTGAAGAAGCTGCAGCCTACGCACAACCGTCAGTTAAGACGCAACAACGAGCTTTGTTCCATCCAGCTGCAAGTAGAGACAAATGGATTAAGGTTACATGTAGCCTATGCCAGTGAGCTGGATTTCGCGACAACCGCCAATTTGTATGGCTTATTCAAAAGCAAACGCGAGGCATTAAAGGCACTGACAGAAATCGCCGAGGAACACACTCTCTGCAAAGCAATTATGGGACTGGAGAAAGTGAAGCCAGGATCAGCCTGCTTTGGTCGACAGTTAAAAAAATGTCTTGGCGCCTGCATCGGTGAGGAGCCAACAATCGTCCATGACACACGCCTGCTGACGGGGTTGGGGAAACTCAAAATCAAGACGTGGCCCTTCAATGGCCCGGCCTTTCTGCAAGAAGGCAAAGAGATGCTGTTGATCGAGAACTGGGCATACCTGGGTAGCGCACGCAGCGAGGAAGAGATCTGGGCACTGCTTGAAGACAAGTCTGCTCAGTTTGACAAAGACACTTACAAGATCCTGATCCGATTCGCCGGGAAACTGCAGTCTTTGGCTTCCTTTGTCAAAAACGCAACTAACCAAGGTCTGTAACAGACTATCTTCTCATTTGATTTGATTCGTACGCACTAAAGGCCACACATGATGACTACCGATAACCTCTCCCTGCTTCGCAACTACCCTCCTTTTGACCAACTTGAAGAAGTTGCCGGAATTTTTTTACTGCCCAAACTCTCAGTCATTAACAAGGCCGAAGGGGAGATTGTTGTATCACCCCAACAGGGAGTAGCTCGCTCCATCTTTATCATCATCGAAGGGAAAGTCAGAGCGACATCGGTCGCAACCGAATCCAGTGATGCCGAAGAATGGACCTTGTCGCCGGGCGAGTTTTTCCCGATACGAGCAGTAACAACCCAACAAGCATCAACCTATACTTTTCGGGCAACCCAGCCATGCAAGCTGCTTGAAATCGATGCACCCTCTTTTCAGAAGCTTCTGGAGTTAAGCCCGGTTATCTCGAAGCACTGCAACAATTATCTTGCGCGTTTGGTCAGCGAATCACGCAAACAACTGCAATCCCAATTTGCGCAGCAAGCCGTCGAGTCACAGTCACTCAATACAAGGCTACAAGATCTGATCAAACGCCCTGCGATCGCCGTCACTGAGAACACAGCGATCCTTGACGCTATCCGCATCATGGGCGACGAAGAGACTGGCTCAGTCATTGTGGTCAATGATCAGCAAACACCGATTGGCCTCATGACCCAAACGGATGTGGTTCGTCGCGTCATTCTTGGAGGCGTTTCGCTCCAGAACTCGATTGCTGAAGTAATAACCGTTCCACCCGCAGTGCTGCAACAATCGGCAACCGCTTATGATGCCATGCTGGCCATGGCGGCGCACGGTATCCGGCATCTGATTATTATCGATGATGGTGGCAAACTCACTGGCGTTATTTCGGAACGTGACTTATTCGCTTTGCAACGCGTCGGCCTGGGTCAGGTGCGCCGTAAAATCGAAAAAGCTGAGAACGCATTCACCCTGAAGAGTGCAATGCGTGACATTCAACATACCGTGTTTAATATGTTGGCACAGGGTGTTGGTGCGGAACAATTGACGCGCTTTATATCTACCTTGAACGACGCCATCACGGATCGGGTGCTTAGACTTAATCTGACCAAACACGATCTCAAAGATATCCAATGGACCTGGCTGGCCTTTGGCTCCGAGGGACGTGAAGAGCAGACGCTGTCCACCGATCAAGATAATGGGATCGTTTATCTCACTGGGCCCGGACAGAACGCTACTGCCCTCAAAGAGCGTCTCATGGCTTTTGCTCTGGACGTGAACAAGGATCTGGATACGGTCGGATTTCCGCTCTGCCAAGGCGAGATCATGGCCAGCAATCCCAAGTGGTGCATGACACTTGAAGAATGGCAGGATTGCTTCCGCCATTGGATTCGAGAACCCCATCCAGATGCACTTCTTAACGCCACAATTTTCTTTGATTTCCGACCACTCTTCGGGCGCTTTGATCTTGCCGAACGTATGGCAGAAGCTCTGACACGTGAAAGCCGGAGTAATTCGGGCTTTTTGCGCATGCTTGCTTCTAATGCGATGTCCGCAACCCCGCCACTAGGCGTGATCCGAGACTTCCAGACCGAAGCCGATGAGAATGGCGAGCCTTTTATCGATCTGAAAAAATTTGGGGCTCGGATTTTTGTGGACGCCGCACGAGTGATGGCACTCGCCAATGGCATCCAGACACCATCGACGGCGACTCGTCTGCGCGACACAGCCCAATGCGTGGGAGGGTCAGGAACCGATACGGAAGCCTTCATCGAAGCATTTCACTTTATCCAGCTCATGCGCCTAAGACTTCAACATCTCGATCTTAAAGATGGTGGACTTGGCAACAATCGGATTTATATCAAACGCTTAAATCAGCTTGACCGTAGAATTCTTAAGGAGGCCTTCAAACAGGCCAAGAACCTTCAACAGCGCCTTAAATTGAGTTACCAGCTTTAAAGACCTGGGCCGCGCACGGATATCCTTATTGAGGAGACCTTGCTTTCTCCGCCGCAGATCTCGTTACAGAGATTGTCTTTTAAGGAAGAAAAATGTGCCTATCGATTCCCAACCCTCTTTCTCGGTAGCCTGCTGTTAAGCTCAGCTGCCCTTAGACTTCGACGACCTAGAAAAAACAGGCGCGATGGCTTCTCAGGATCGGGGCACCTGTAGTGTTTCTCACGTTGCCGGTAATCCTTTTTTTGTTGTCAGACCTCATTGAGCAAGGCGATTGCGACTATTCAGCTCCGCTAAAACACGCTATACTTGAAAATTAAACGGAGCAGCGCCAACGAGATCTTAGGCTCTTCTATGCCGTAGGTTGTGAGTTCGAGTCTCGCCGGGCGCGCCAGATTTAGTTGTA
>JBPCSW010000131.1:0-5212 GCA_051006675.1 Fluviibacter sp. | reverse complement strand
CCAACGCCCGGCGGCAATGTGATTGCTTTAGGTGCCCTAAAGTCTACAGCGCAATTAGATGAGCATTCACTTCGGGAGCGCTCTACCCAGTTAGAGGCTGTTACCGGGCTGGATTTAAAACCGTTGGTTGAACGTCTGATCGCTCAGGAGGATGGGCTGCCCTTTGGCGTATAAATTGGCTACCAAGTAATGGTTTCGGTTGCGCTGATGCAGCGTTCCATGAGCTGAACCATCGGTGTGGCGCGTTGCGAGACGTGCACGACGACGGGCTCGTTATTTTCATCTTCCGTCAGAATTAGTTCGGGACAGATGACCGGGTTGGCAGCCTTGTCTGCATCAATGGCAGCCTCTAGACGCTGGAGGTATTCAGGTAATTGTGCCGTAGCCATTTCGCCATGGTCGGGTAGATTCAAAGCCTTTAATAACGTTTGAGCGTCTTCCCCGAACATGATAACGCTGCCTTGAGTCGGCGAATGGAATTTGACGAGGCTCATGGTTTGGATTTTTCGGTGGTTTTAATTTCAGCCTTGACCTTGATGGTTTCTTCAACCGATACGAAGTCAGGAATTTCAATATTGTCACGTTCCAGAATCGCCTGAATCTTTGCGGCATGCTTGAGCAACCAGGCTCGACGAAATAGCACCGACATATTGATCATTGATGAAGTAGCGAGTGCAATTGCGAAGAGACCGGATAGCGCAATAACGATAGCAATGAACTTCCAGCCAATGGGCATCACCTCGGTAACGATACCCATGGTGGTGTAACAGCTGCCGGCAAACATGATGGCGTCCATGGGATCTTTAATGAGTGAAAGACTATAGAGTGCTAGCCCCCAAAGAATAATCACAATGATCTGGACAACCATGAGGTAGGTCAGCCCAAGAAAGAAATGATGAAACACGCCGTTGGGATTGTTGCGGTTAAGCTGGACCCGGCTGCGGATCTCAAAATTGAGGGCAATCCGCCTTAGGAAAAATGTGTTGATCCAGAGCGTCGAAAACAGACCGATGATCCCCATGGGTAAGTTTTTGAAAAATGGGATCAGCTCGAGGGTATGGGTGGTCGCGAGTGTTTCCATAGATTTTAATTCCCGTGAATGCGTTAGGCAGTTTCGGCTGTCATGCCACTATGACGCAGGAGGGCATCCACCTGCGGATCACGGCCGCGGAAGGCGCGGAAGGCTTCAATCGCCGGTCGAGAGCCACCTACCGACAGAATCTCTTTCAGGAAGCGTGCGCCGGTGGCTGGATCAACCGGGTCACCACTTTCTTCAAAGGCCGCGAAGGCATCTGCCGATAGTACCTCGGCCCACTTGTAACTGTAATAGCCTGCTGCATAGCCACCGGCAAAAATGTGCGAGAAGCTGTTGGGGAAGCGATGCCAGGCAGGCGGAGTGATGACCGCTACTTCCTTGCGAACGTCGGCCAGAACATCGAGAACCGATCGGCTGCAGGCCGGGTCGCTGTGAATAAGCAGGTCGAACAGCGCGAACTCTAATTGGCGCAGCGTAAACAAGCCGCTCTGGTAGTTCTTGGCCGAGAGCATCTTGTCGTAGAGGGCACGAGGGAGTGGTGCGCCGGTATCCACGTGCGCAGTCATGCCTTGCAGCACCGACCACTCCCAGCAGAAGTTCTCCATAAACTGTGAGGGCAGCTCGACCGCATCCCACTCTACGCCGTGGATGCCGGAAACCGCAAGGTCTTCGACCTGGGTCAGCATATGGTGCAGGCCATGCCCGGTTTCGTGGAATAGCGTGATCACATCGTCGTGCGAGAAGGTGGCTGGTTTGTCACCTACAGGCGCCGGGAAGTTGCAGTTGAGGTAGGCAACCGGTGTCTGGATGCCCTTACCAATACGGCGACGGGTGAGCGCTTCGTCCATCCAGGCGCCGCCACGCTTTTCTTCGCGGGCGTAGAGATCCAGATAGAACTGGCCGATCAGTTGGTTGTCTTTGCTGATGCGGAAGAAGCGCACGCTCGGGTGCCAGACGGGCGCGTTATCTGGTGTAATCTGCATGCTGAAGAGGCGCTCAATGACACGGAACAGACCGCCGAGCACCTTCGGTTCAGGGAAGTACTGTTTGACTTCATCATCCGAAAAGCTGTAACGCGCCTGTTTGAGCTTTTCGGAGATATAGGCAATGTCCCAGGGCTCGATGTCATTGAAGCCGAGCTCGGTTTTGGCGAAGGTGGTGAGTTCCGCTAGGTCGGCGGCGCCGTAGGGTTTGGCCTTGGCTGCGAGATCGCGCAGAAATACCAGCACTTGCGGCACGTTGTCGGCCATTTTGGGTACCAGTGACACTTCCGCATAGCTCTGGTAACCGAGCATTTGCGCCATTTCGGCACGTAGTTTGAGAATCTCGTTGATCAGTGCGTCGTTGTTCCACTCCGGTTTGCTAGCGCAATCGGCAAATTCGCTGGCTCGTACCGCATAGGCACGGTACAACTGGGCGCGTAGCGGTCGGTGGCTGGCGTACTGCATCACGGGCAGATAAGAAGGTGCTTGCAGGCTGAAGCGCCAGCCACTCACGCCTGCTTTTTCTGCCGTAGTTTTTGCAGCAGCTTTTACATCCGCTGGCAAACCATCTAGCTCGGCGTCATTGGTAACGTCGAGGTGAAAGGCGTTGGTGGCATCGAGCAGGTTTTCAGAGAACTTGGCAGCCAGTTGCGAGAGGCGTTCTTGTAATGCCTGGAAGCGCGGTTTGTCACTATCAAGTAACTCAGCACCCGAGAGACGGAAGTCACGAATCTCGTTTTTCAGAATCCGCTGGCGGGCCGGGGTGAGCGTTGCGAACTCTGGGCTGGCGGCCAGGGCTTGATACCGTTTAAACAGGGCTAGATTCTGGCCAAGGCCGGCGTAAAACGTCGTGACCTCGGGCAGCATGGCGTTATAAGCCTCGCGCCACGGCGGAATGTCATTAACGCTATGCAGATGACCAACGATGCCCCAGGCGCGCGATAGGCGCTCTAGGTTGTCTTGCAGTGGCTGGGCAAAGTCATTCCAGGTTGCCGGTACATCAGGGTTGAGCAGGCGCGTGACTTCAGCGCGAGCTTCTTCGAGCAACTGGCTTATGGCAGGTTGCACATCGGTGGGTTGAATGACGTCAAAGCGGGGAAGCCCCGCAAAATCGAGGAGTGGATTCATGTCGGGGCTTCCTTTGTTGCTTATTGTTTGTTCTGGAGAAATTACTCGGCGACTTTCTGTCCGGTGAGTTTCTCAAAGGCTTCGTGGTACTTGGCGGCCGTTTGCTCAATCACCTCTTGGGGTAATGTGGGGCCAGGAGCCTTCTTGTTCCAGTCCAGTGTTTCCAGATAGTCACGGACGTACTGTTTGTCGTAAGACGGTGGATTGCTCCCAGGTTTCCAGGCATCAGCTGGCCAGAAGCGCGATGAATCTGGGGTCAGGATCTCGTCGATCAGGTGCAGTTTGCCTTTCTCATCGATGCCAAATTCGAACTTGGTGTCGGCGATGATGATGCCTTTGGTGGCTGCGTAATCGGCAGCAGCCTGATATAGCGCAAAGGCGGCATCGCGCGCTTCGGTGACCAGTTTGGAACCGGTCTTGCCAGTGCCCTGCAGCAGCGTATTCAGTTCCTTGTCGCAATGCGCCTGTGCTTGCTCGAAGGAAATATTCTCGTCGTGATCACCGACAGCGGCTTTAGTCGCTGGAGTAAAGATCAGCTGCGGCAGTTTGTCGGCTTGTTGTAGACCCGCAGGTAGTTTGATACCGCAAACGGCACCGGTGTCTTGGTAGTCCTTCCAGCCTGAGCCAATGATGTAACCACGAACGACAGCTTCAATCGGCAGGGGGCGTAGACGCTTTACGACAACGGCACGGTTACGCACCTGCGCGCGTTCGTTTTCGGCAACGACTGTCTCCGGATCGATGTCAGTGCTATGTGTGACCACGATGTCGGCCAGCTTCTTGAACCAGAAGCTGGCGGTTTGCGTGAGCACCTTGCCCTTGCCCGGAATCGGATCCGGCAGGATGACATCAAACGCCGACAGGCGATCACTGCTAACGACGAGCAGTTTGTCATCGCCGACGGCGTAGATGTCGCGCACCTTGCCCTTGGCAATCAGGGGCAGGCTGGTGATGGTCGATTCGAATAACGCTTGAGACATGGGGAGTACCGGAAAAGATTAACGGACGACTTGGTTCAGTTTGCCTTCGGCATAGTGCAATGCCATCACGTCCAGCGGAATCGGCTTGATCTTGCTGGCCTGACCGGCACAACCAAACGCTTCAAAGCGGGCTTCGCATACCTTTTTAGCGGCTTCGCGTGCTGGCTTGAGATAGTCACGCGGGTCGAACTTGCTCGGGTTTTCGACAAAGTAGCGACGAATCGCACCGGTCATGGCTAAGCGGATATCGGTATCGATGTTGATCTTGCGGACGCCGTGCTTAATGGCTTCCTGAATTTCTTCTACGGGCACGCCGTAGGTTTCTTTCATGTCACCGCCGAATTCGCGGATTTCAGCGAGGAGTTCTTGCGGGACGGAAGATGAACCATGCATCACCAGGTGGGTGTTCGGGATGCGGGCGTGAATTTCTTTGATGCGCCAGATGGCCAGGATGTCGCCGGTAGGCTTTTTGGTGAACTTGTACGCGCCGTGGCTGGTGCCGATGGCGATCGCCAGGGCATCACATTGGGTGGCCTTAACGAATTCAGCAGCCTGATCCGGATCGGTTAGCAGCTGTTCCATGGTCATCTTACCTTCGGCGCCGTGACCGTCTTCTTTGTCGCCGGTCATGGTTTCCAGCGAGCCGAGCACACCCAGTTCACCTTCTACCGAGACGCCAATGCTGTGCGACAGCTCAACCACTTTGCGGGTGGTTTCAACGTTGTAATCAAACGAGGCAACAGTTTTGCCGTCTTCCATCAGTGAGCCATCCATCATGACCGATGAAAAGCCTGAGCGAATGGCGCCCATACAGACGGCGGGACTTTGACCATGGTCCTGGTGCATGACGACAGGAATGTGTGGGTAGGCTTCAAGCGCCGCCAGGATCTGATGACGCAGAAATGGCTCGCCGGCATATTTACGGGCGCCAGCCGAAGCTTGCATGATGACGGGCGCATTCAACTTGTTGGCGCCTTCCATAATGGCCCAGACCTGCTCCATCTTGTTAACGTTAAATGCAGGCAGGCCGTAGTTGTTTTCGGCAGCGTGATCGAGCAGTTGGCGCAGCGAGACGAGGGACATAG
>JBPCSW010000130.1:0-2857 GCA_051006675.1 Fluviibacter sp. | reverse complement strand
ACCCTCGACGATGTCGGCGACATGGTCGAGACCAAGCAGGCGCTCACCGAAGCGGTGCTGTGGCCGCTGCAACATCCGGACACCTTCGCCCGCCTCGGCGTCGACCCGCCGCGTGGTGTGTTGCTCTACGGTCCGCCCGGCTGCGGCAAGACCTTCGTGGTGCGGGCGCTGGCCAGCTCCGGCCGGCTCAGCGTGCACGCCGTCAAGGGCGCCGAGCTGATGGACAAGTGGGTCGGCGCATCGGAGAAGGCGGTGCGCGAACTGTTCCGCCGGGCACGGGATTCCGCGCCGTCGATGGTCTTCCTCGACGAGGTCGACGCCCTTGCACCGCGGCGCGGTCAGAACACCGACTCCGGAGTGACCGACCGCGTCGTCGCCGCACTGCTGACCGAACTGGACGGCATCGAACCGCTGCGCGACGTCGTCGTGCTCGGCGCCACCAACCGGCCCGACCTGATCGATCCCGCCCTCCTGCGGCCGGGCCGGCTGGAGCGGCTGGTGTTCGTGCCACCGCCCGACGCCGATGCCCGCTTCGAGATCCTCAAGACGGCGGCCAAGTCGGTGCCGCTCAGTAAAGAGGTGGATCTCAAGGCGCTGGCCGGCGATCTGGACGGCTACAGCGCGGCCGACTGCGTTGCACTGCTGCGGGAGGCGGCGCTGACCGCGATGCGGCGCTCGATCGACGCCGCCGATGTCACGGCCGCCGATGTCGAAAAGGCGCGCGAGGCGGTGCGGCCCTCGCTGGACCCGGCGCAGGTGGCCTCGTTGCAGGCGTTCGCCGACGGCCGCTGAGCGGAGCCCCGGACCGGTGAGCCGAACCGACGACGACAGCTGGGACATCACCGAGAGCGTCGGCGCGACCGCGCTCAGCGTCGCCCGGGCGCGCGCTGCGGAGTCCGCTCAGGCGTGCCCGCTGTTCACCGACCCCTATGCGGACTACTTCGTGGAGGCGGCGGTCGCGGCGGGCTGGCAGTCCTCGTTTGCGGCCGAGTCCTTGGCCGACAGCCGCTACATGCAGACGATGGCGGCCTATATCGCCGCCCGGACCAAGTACTTCGACGACTTCTTCGGCGACTCCGGAGCCCACGGCATCGATCAGGTGGTGATTCTCGCCGCCGGGCTGGACACCAGGGCCTGGCGATTGCCGTGGATCAGCGGCACGGTGGTCTATGAACTCGATCTGCCCAAGGTGCTCGAGTTCAAGGGCGAGGTGCTGCACAACCACCGGGCTCGGCCGGCGGCGGGGTACGTCGCGGTGCCGGTCGACCTTCGCCACGAATGGCCCGTGGCGCTGCGCGACAAGGGTTTCGATCCTGGACGGCCCACCGCATGGCTGGCCGAGGGCCTGCTCCCCTACCTGTCCGCGACAGACCAGGATCTGCTCTTCGGCCGGATCCACGACCTCAGCGCGCCGGGCAGTCGGATCGCGGTGGAGGCCTTCACCGCGGAGTTCTTCGACCCGGCCAATCTGGAACGCCGCCGGGAGCGGCTTCGTGAGGTCCGGGAGGCCGCGGCAGCGGCCGGCAAAGCGGTGCCCGAGACCGAGAAGCTCTGGTACCTCGAAGAACGTTCGGATGTCGTGTCATGGCTGCAGCAACGCGACTGGAACGTCGCAGCGATGACCTCGGCGGAACTGATGGAGCACTATCACCGCCCGCCGGCCGAGGACGCCGACGATTCAGTACCGGGGAGCCTGTTCGTGCAGGGGTATCTGGTTTAGAGAAGTAGCGTGCGCTACTTCATGTCCCAGGGTTCGCCGTAGGTGGTGACGCTGTCACCGGACTTGGAGATCAGCCGGGCGAACGGACGCAGCAGCACACCACCGGCAGCACCGGTCACCGTGCCGTGCGCATTGGACACCGCCACCGAACCATCCGCGCCCTCGACATCAACCGAGAACGTCGCGACTTCCTGAATACCGGGACCATTACCCAGATCCGAAGAGATCGACACACCCGGGAACAGGTTCGGGGTGATCACCGAACCCAACGGGTTGAAGTTCAACGGCGTGATACTCACGTCATCGAGCAGGATGTTCGGGGTGGTGTAGGAGAAGTTGATACCCACACCCAGCGACCACGGGAAACCCACCTGATAACCCAGCTCCAACGTGCCGGCGAAATCGGCCGCACCCGGGCCGGCCACCGAGTACTTGGCCTTACCCGAATGGAACCACTCACGAGTCAGCCGGTTGCGGTCCAACGGGAACACCCCATCCAAAAAGGTGTCCCACTGCTGAATCGTCAACGTCCGGCCCTTGCCGTCCACCAGACTCATCTGATTGTCCAACGCCGCCTGCGAGGACCCCGCCCCGACGAAGAGGCCCGCCACGGCGAGCAACAGCGCGACCAGCGCGCGACCGACGATCTTCATGGGTGGCCCCTTACGGCGAGTTAGGCATGACAGCTTTCTCATCGGTAACACAGACCACAGTGTTACCGGGGCGGAAAACGGATTTTGGGGCCGCAATCAGGCCGGAATGGCCGCCACCGGCATCACCACATTGCCCCGGCAGGGTCCCTCGGCGATATCGGTGTGCCAGGTGCCGCGCAGCGAGCCGTCGGGCTGCGGCGAGTACGTAGTGAACGAGGTGGCGCGCGCCCACTGCTTCTGGGTGCCGGCGCCCAGGTAGCAGTCCCAGAGCCAGTCGTAGGTGGTCGCCCAGGCGTTGCCGTTCCAGGCGAACCGGGCCGGCTGCGGGATGGTCGGATTGCCGGGGGCGGGGCCGTCGACGACGGTGGCCACGCACTTGTCGAAGGAGCAGGCGGTGCTCAGCGTGAAGACCGCGCCGAAATCACCCTCCGCCTGGCGGGCAGCCGGGCTGGTTCCCGCCTTCTGGGAGGCGTAGGTATTCATC
>JBPCSW010000129.1:0-8574 GCA_051006675.1 Fluviibacter sp. | reverse complement strand
CGATACGACCAGTCACAACTGTACCGCGACCAGAAATAGAGAATACGTCTTCTACTGGCATCAAGAATGCACCATCCACAGCACGCTCTGGTGTTGGGATGTATGTGTCTAGAGCTTCAGCCAACTTCATGATGGCCTCTTCACCCAACTCACCTTTGTCGCCTTCAAGAGCCAACTTAGCTGAACCTTTAACGATTGGTGTGTCATCGCCTGGGAAGTCATACTTAGACAACAACTCACGAACTTCCATTTCTACTAGCTCTAACAATTCTGCATCATCAACCATGTCGCACTTGTTCATGAACACGATGATGTATGGAACACCAACTTGGCGTGCCAACAAGATGTGCTCACGTGTTTGCGGCATAGGACCGTCAGCTGCAGACACCACCAAAATAGCGCCGTCCATCTGAGCCGCGCCAGTAATCATGTTCTTAACGTAGTCAGCGTGGCCTGGGCAGTCAACGTGTGCGTAGTGACGGTTAGCTGTCTCGTACTCAACGTGTGCTGTGTTAATGGTAATACCACGAGCTTTTTCTTCTGGTGCTGCATCGATTTGGTCGTAAGCTTTTGCTTCGCCACCAAACTTCGCTGACAACACTGTAGCAATCGCTGCAGTTAAAGTTGTTTTACCGTGGTCAACGTGACCAATTGTTCCTACGTTTACGTGCGGTTTTGTCCGCTCAAATTTTTCTTTTGCCATTTTTTCAGCCTCAATTAATTGAATACCAAACTCTGGTGCTCATGGGCAGGATCGAACTGCCGACCTCTCCCTTACCAAGGGAGTGCTCTGCCACTGAGCTACATGGGCAAATCCCGAACAACTGAATTAAACCGTGGAGCGGGTGAAGGGGATCGAACCCTCGTCTTAAGCTTGGAAGGCTTCTGCTCTACCATTGAGCTACACCCGCCCGGCCAAACCGCAGCACGGAGAAAACCGCTTGTTCTTCTGATAGTTGGTGGAGGGAGAAGGATTCGAACCTTCGAAGGCTGAGCCGACAGATTTACAGTCTGTTCCCTTTGACCGCTCGGGAATCCCTCCGCACATCAGAACCGAGGATTATTCCTGATTTGCCCCAATGCTGTCAAGCAGCATCCGCATTTTTTATATCGCCCGCTATTTCGCAGTGCAGCGCGATGAAATAACGCGGCAATGGTAGAGTGCCATATCACTTTGCGACT
The DNA here is from genome assembly GCA_051006675.1 of Fluviibacter sp. Lineage (GTDB taxonomy): Bacteria > Pseudomonadota > Gammaproteobacteria > Burkholderiales > Rhodocyclaceae > Fluviibacter. The sequence continues at coordinate 7,392 of JBPCSW010000129.1, read as the reverse complement.
GCAAATATGCCTGACCACGCCGGCCATAAGCCTCAACTACCGCCTGACTGCGCCCATCCAGCCGACCCCGATCTGCTGAACAGGCTGTTTGCGCACGGACGCACCTATGGTCACTGGCTGCCACGCCCGGTAGACGATGCACTGCTCATGCGCGTCTGGAACCTAGCCCGTTTAGGTCCGACGGCTGCGAACAGCCAGCCTTTGCGGGTTTTGTTTGTCCGCTCCGAGGCGGCCAAGGCAAAGCTCAAGCCCTGCCTGGCCCCCGGCAATCTCGAAAAAACAATGCAGGCGCCCGTTACCGCCCTTTTTGCGGCTGATTTGCAGTTTTACGATCATCTGCCACGGCTTTTTCCGCATACCGATGCCCGCAGCTGGTTTGCCGGAGAGTCTCAGAAAGCTGCGGCACACGAAACCGCTACCCGGAACAGCACGCTGCAAGCTGCCTACTTTATGCTAGCGGCACGGGCGCTTGGGCTGGATTGCGGCCCAATGTCCGGCTTTGATCCTGCGCTAATCAACCAGGCCTTCTTCCCTGACGGTCGTCACACCATCAATTTCATCTGCAACCTGGGGCATGGCGACCCCCAAACGCTGCACCCTCGCCACCCAAGACTGGAGTTTGAAGAAGCATGTCGGATCATCTAGAACGGAGTGGCCACGCCATTCCACATTTCACACCGCGTAAAGTTACCCTGCTCTATCTGATTGTTCTACAGGCGTTGCCCACCATGGGCGTGATTTCACTCGGCGCCCCGAGTTATGCGATTGTCGACGAACCCATTCCCTGGATGGGCATGTCACTGGTGATCGGGGGCGTTGCCTTCTTTCTAACCTACCTGGCGAGCTACCCTTGGCGTTACCGCATTATCGAAGGCCTGATTGCACCTGTAACCTGGCTGATTCTGCACCTGGCCGGCAAAGTCTAAGTTTTTAGCCCTAATCCTGATCGGAGGCTGCTGTGAGCGACTCATCAAACAATCCGTTGAACTTTTTACAGGGCATGTGGAACCAGATGGGTTTTCAACTACCCGGCATGGTGACGCCAACCCTAGACGAGGGCGAACTGGATAAACAGATCAAGGATCTGAAGTCGGTTGAAAACTGGCTACGCATGAATCTTTCGATGCTGCAGATGACCATTCAGAATCTGGAAATGCAGAAATCGGCGCTGGGCACGTTCCGCACGATGAGCGAAAGCTTCACCAATCCTGAAAGTGCTACGGCAGCAGCCGCACAGCCAACTGAAACGCCGTTTAGTGCTTTTTTCAAAATGCCTCAGGGCGCAACGCCGCCCGAACCACCCCCCGCGCCAGCCCCTGAAGTCCCGGCAGCAGCGCCCGCGAACGAGGCTGACCTCACCAAGGCTGCGATGTGGCCCTGGGAGATGATGCATGAACTCAATGCCAAGATGCAGGAACAGTTGGCGGATGCGGCGCAGAAACAACCCGGCCGCAAAAAGCCAGCCGGCAGCGCTACCGCAGCCGCCCGCAAAGCCGCCGTGAAAAAACCAGTGGCAAAGCGTACGTCTAAAAAGACGGGCTGATTAGCCCGCTGTCTTGGCGGCGTCTATGGTTTGTTGAACAATCCACGGGCCGCCACCGTACAGAAGCGCAGCGGCGCCCATAATCAATAGGGTGCCAAAAAAGAGCTGCAAGCGCGTCTTACGCAGCCCTTCGGGGAATGCCCGGCAGAAGAAAATCGGCCCAAAAATTGGCAGCAGAATAACGAAGGCGGCCCATAGCCAGCCACGTGTAATACTGGCCGGTATAACCACGATATAACCTACCAGCAACATAACCACACCAACGGCGGCCATAAGTGCAACGGTCAGAATAAAAGCGATATCCATTAGATTCTCTCAGATCATTTTTTCTGTTTAACCGGGCGCTGCCACCCGGGTAACGACAGTTGTTTGGCACGCGAGACTGTCAGCGTATCGGCCGGCGCGTCTTTGGTGAGCGTAGTGCCTGCGCCCAAAGTGGCGCCTCGACCCACGGTCACTGGCGCAACCAGCTGGGTATCCGAACCGATAAAGGCATCGTCCTCGATGATAGTGCGAAATTTATTGGCGCCATCATAGTTACAGGTAATCGTACCCGCACCGATGTTGACGCGCTCGCCCACGGTTGCGTCACCCACATAGGCGAGATGATTTGCTTTTGATCCTGCACCCAGCTGCGTATTTTTGAGTTCCACAAAGTTGCCCACATGAGCGCCCGCACCCAAGGTTGAGCCCGGGCGCAAACGCGCATAAGGGCCAACCACCGCATCCGGACCGACTTCAGCCTGATCCAGGTGACTGAAGGCATCAATACGTGCGCCGGCACAAACGGTCACATTGCGCATCACGCAATACGGCCCGACTTGCACACCCTCTTCCAGCACAACGCTGCCTTCAAAAACGCAGCCCACATCAATACTGACATCTCGGCCACAGGTGAGCGAGCCCCGAATATCAATCCGTGCCGGGTCGGCCAGGCGCACACCCGCCTCAAGCAAGCCTTCGGCCTGATGCAATTGCCAGGCGCGTTCCAGCGCCGCCAGCTGCGCCTTTGAATTAACGCCGGCCACCTCCCAGTCGTGGCCGGGGGATACCGTATGTACTGGCACACCCTGCTGAACGGCCATGGCCAACAAATCCGTCAGATAGTATTCACCTTGCGCATTCTGGTTGGACAGCGCACCCAGCCAGGATGCCAGGTGTTGTGCTGGCAAACAGAGAATGCCGGTATTAACTTCTGTAATTTTGCGCTGTTCGTCTGATGCGTCTTTTTCTTCGACATTACAAACGACCTTACCCGCGGCATCACGGACGATTCGTCCATAACCCTTTGGGTTATCCAATCGTTGGGTAATCAAACCCACGCCATCGCCCGCTGCTTGCAGCAAGGCCTGTAGCGTTGCTGGCTGAATTAGCGGCACATCACCATACAGAATCAGCACCTGGCCGTTGTCTGGTAATGGCTGCAATTCGGGCAATGCCATCTGAACAGCGTGCCCCGTGCCTAGTTGCGGCGATTGCAGCGCAAAAGATACGCCGGCGCCTGCCAGCGCACCTTCGACAACTGGCGCGCCATGACCAACAACAGCAACGGTCTTCTGTGGCTGCAGGGTTGCGGCCGCGGCAATCACATGTTTCACCATGGCTTGGCCGGCAATAGGGTGCAGCACTTTTGGCAAACCGGATCGCATGCGGGTACCCTGACCCGCGGCGAGAATAACCACCTGCAATGGGCGTGTGTGACTCAACACGATCTCCGTTAATTTAAGAACTATTTACCGCTTTGCTTTGCCAGCTTGATCACGGCATCCGTGTTCAGCAGCAGGTCGTTAAAGTTCATGCCGCGTTGCTGCAGCATTTTGTAACGCCCGCCTACGATGATCGAAGGCACACCATCAATCTGATACGTCATCGCCAGCGCATCGGCTTTTTTCATGGCGTTGGAGACTTCGCTCGAATAGTAAACTTCGGAGAATTTCTTTGCGTCCACACCTGGCTGGGCAGCTGCCCATTGCAGCACGGCCTGATCGTCGTACAGCGTTTTGCCTTGCTGATGAATGGCTGCAAAAGCACCCATATCCAGCGCCGTCAGCTTCAGGGTCTGAATGGTATAGAACAGACGACCCAGCACCACCCATTGCGGGCGACCAAAGGTTACCGGCACACGGCGCACGACAACATCTTTCTGTTTCTTGGTCCAGCGCTCGAAAGGCTCTGAAAAATCGTGGCAGTGCGGGCAACCGTAAGAGAAGAACTCTAGCACTTCGATTTTGCCACCCACGGTTTGTAGCATTGGCGTATTCAGCGGTGTGTAAGTCTGGCCAGCAATGGCAACGCCCGTTGCGTTCGCCGCTGGCGCCAAGGTGCCACCCAGCGCGCCTTGCGCCAGAGCGCTAGTCGATGAGGCTGCGGCTACAACACCGCCAATTAACGTAGCAAGAAATTGACGACGTTGCATAATTACTCCGGTTTAGTTGCGGGCAGGCACGGAATCGATACCGGCTTCTTTGAGTTCATTACGGGCACGGTTGGCATCATCCTGGCGCTTGAACGGGCCAATTTTGACGCGGAACCATACCTTTTCACCAACAACGCCCTTCTGAATCGAGGCATCAAAACCTTGTAGCGCCAGATTTGCCTTCTGGGCTTCGGCATCCGATTGCTTCTGGAAAGAGCCCGCCATCAGGTAAAACCCGGCTGGCGCTTCAGGCGCGGCAGCGGGTGCATTGGTCTCAGGCTTAGCCGGTGCGCCATCAGTCGTTTTGGCTGGCGGTGTGGTGCCATCCGTTTTGCCCGACAGAATGTCCGGGAACTGGAAGCGCTTTTCAGGCGATGGGTCGCCGGGCTTACCTGGCAGCGGAATAGGCTTGCCGTCTTCGCTTTGCACGTTCACCGCTGGTGCGGGCGCAGGCGCTGCCGGCGTGCCTGCAGCTGCAGCGGTTTTGGCATCACCCTTAGCGACAGGCGTTGCTGTTTTATCAATGAACGGCGACGGCATGCGGTTAAACCACCAGGCCACCGCCGCCGCAATCACCAGACCAAGAACCAGGCCGTAAAAGATGCCCCTTAAAGCGCCCCCGCCCGATGCCGATTCACGGTCTCGGGAAGAATGGCGGTTCGGTTTATAGTCTCGGGACATAGCAGCCTTTGTAAATAATCTCGCCAGATTACAGGGTTTCCGCAGCGGAAACTACATCGATTCCGGGCAAGATACGCCCAACAAAGTCATGCCGTTACGAATCACCTGGCGAACGGCCACTGACAGTGCCAGACGGGCACAAGTCAGATCGGCATCGTCCAGCAGCATCCGTTCGGCGTTGTAGTAACCATGGAACTCGGCCGCCAGATCACGCAGATAGAAGGCCACCTGGTGCGGCGCCAGATCGCGGGCTGCCGCATCAATCACTTCCGGGAAGCGCCCCAGGAATGCGGTCAATGCGGCTTCACGCGGATTCGTCAACAAGCCGAGATCCGCATCTTTCAGATCGGCTTCCACGCCGTTCCACTGCGCCATCAGCGAGCAGATACGGGCATAGGCGTACTGGATGTAATACACCGGGTTATCCGCGCTCTGGCTCTTGGCCAGATCCAGATCGAAGTCCAGATGCTGATCTGCCTTACGCAAGACATAGAAGAAACGGCAGGCGTCGTCACCCACTTCGGCACGCAGCGAACGCAATGTCACGTAATCACCGGACCGGGTCGACATGGAGGCTTTCTCGCCATTGCGATAGAGCACGGCAAACTGCACCAGGGCGATATCCAGCTTGGCCGGATCCAGTGCCAACGCCTGAACCGCACCCTTCACACGCGGGATATAACCATGGTGGTCGGCGCCCCAGATGTTGATCATGCGATCAAAACCACGCTCGTACTTGTTCAGGTGGTAGGCAATATCAGACGCAAAATAAGTGTACAGGCCGTTATCACGCTGCACGACGCGGTCTTTTTCGTCACCGAAATCCGTCGAGCGGAACCAGCGCGCGCCATTTTTCTCATAAATATGACCGGCAGCATCGAGCTTTTCGAGGCAACGGGCAACCAGGCCGGTATCAAATAGCGAGTTTTCCGAGAACCAGTTCTGGAAATCCACGCCAAAACCATCCAGATCGTCACGGCCATCGGCCAACTGCTCGGACAGTGCATGTTGGTGCACGTATGGCCAGTCTTCACCCAACAGCTTTTTACCATTAGCGATTAACGCATCCAGGTGCAGCTCGCGCTGGGTCTTGGCTTCATCGTCAGCACGGCTGGTATCGGGCAGGCCAGGCGTACCTTCCAGCACCACAAGCTTGCTACGGACATATTTGTCACCATGGGCATTGGTCAGCTGACGCGCCATTTCCCGCACATAATCGCCCTGGTAGGCGTTTGGCGGGTAATCAATGGTCACGCCATGCTGGTCCAGATAACGGATCCAGGTCGAAATCGCCAGAATATCCATCTGGCGGCCGGCATCATTCACATAATATTCACGCGTCACGTCCCAGCCGGCAAAGGCCAGCAGGTCCGACAGACTGGCACCGTAAGCCGCGCCACGGCCGTGCCCTACGTGCAGCGGGCCAGTCGGGTTGGCCGACACAAACTCCACCAGCACTTTGGCATTATTGCCCTGGGTACTCCGGCCAAAGTTAGCCGCCTGATCCAGGATCGCATTCACCACACGGGTCTTGGCATCTGCCTGCAAGGCAAAATTAATAAAGCCGGCACCGGCAATAGTTACCTCGCTCACCAGCGGTGATGCGGGCAAAGCCTCAACGATGCGTTCTGCAATAACGCGCGGCGCTAACTTGAGCGCACGGGCCAATTGCATGGGCAAATTAGTGGCGAAATCCCCATGGCTCGCCTGCTTGGGGCGCTCCAGATGAATGGGGGTATCGGTGTGTTCCGGGGCAACGCTGGCAAGGGCAACTTGCAGCAAGCCGGTGATGTGTTCGCGGCTATCAAAAGTCATGGGTAAAATTATACCTTCTGGCTCGCCATCCCGTGGGCCTCACCTATGAAAGCCGACCGCATATGCGTCTGCAGCGTCTAACCCGTATTCTTTATGTCAGCTGGAAGAACGGGCTGCTCACTATGCTCGTTGAAGCTGAACCAGAAGGCCGCATGGCGCGCTGGCTGGGTTTCTACGCCCGCCGTCGGCATTTTACCAAGCCCCGCGCCGTACGTTTGCGTGAGGCGCTCGAATCACTTGGCCCCATCTTCGTTAAATTCGGTCAGATGCTTTCTACCCGCCGCGATCTGCTGGCGCAGGACTTTGCCGACGAGCTAGCCAAGCTGCAGGACCGGGTGCCGCCCTTTGATTCTGCCCTGGCCATGGCCGAAATCGAACGCGGGCTCGGCATGCCCATCAGCGAGGCCTATAGCGAATTCGATCCCAAACCGATTGCCTCTGCGTCCGTTGCTCAGGTGCACTTTGCACGCCTGCATGATGGCCGCGATGTGGCCGTCAAAGTTCTGCGCCCGGGCATGCACCGGATTGTGGATCATGATATTGATCTACTCGACACCTTTGCCCAACTGGTCGAGCGCTTTTCCGAAGACGGTCGCCGCCTGAAGCCACGCGAAGTCGTCGCCGAATTTGCCAAGCACCTGCACGATGAATTCGATCTGGTGCGCGAAGCGGCCAATGCCTCACAACTTCGTCGCAACTTCGACAATAGCCATCTACTGGTCGTGCCTGAAGTCTATTGGGACTTCTGCGCCACCAACGCGATGACCATGGAACGCATGCATGGCATTCCGGTCGGCCGCATCGACGAATTGCGCGAGGCCGGGATCGACCTCAACCGCCTATCAAGTGCTGGTGTGGAGATCTTCTTCACGCAGGTCTTCCGCGACGGCTTCTTCCACGCCGACATGCATCCCGGGAACATCATGGTGACGAAGGA
>JBPCSW010000128.1:0-5897 GCA_051006675.1 Fluviibacter sp. | reverse complement strand
GAACGGGAATCTGGGGTGCTGCTTCCTGTTGAATGGCGTTAACCAGCTGTGCTACGCTCTGGTACGGCTGAGTTCCAAGATAGCTAAGAACAGCGTTTACGATATTCACGGAAAGCTCAATTTTATCGGGCATTGCATTACTCCTATATGTTTTATGACAAGAACTTCAGTTTATACAAGGTTGATTGATATAAACCGACTATTTCATCAATAATGTTTTGTATTGATGATTCATCGCTTAGCTTTTTGCGATTCTTTGCTATCCAATCCAAATGAGAACGCAAAATACTTTCCACATCACCCGATGCAGTGTTTTTGACATATGGAATGGTGATTAATTTGCCTTCGCAGCCTTGATATGCCTCGGCAATCTTGTCTGCAAGTTCAATAATTTCCGGGTAAAACCCGCCTACTGCCATGTGAACGGCAAAAGATTTTGTTTTCAGATGTTCACGATGCGTAATATCCCTTGCCATGAACAGCAAGGCAATAAATTCACCCACGATTCACCCAACCTCTCGCTTCGTAAAATGCGAGTTCTTCAGCTGAATGCACTCGACGTGCCCTGATAATTCGTGAACTCATATCCTGAACAATAACAGGCTTAAATTCTGTGGATTCGATGACAGGAACAGATTCCTGCTCAATTTCTGCGGATTTTGTCTTTTTTGCCATAAAGATTGGGGAGGCTTTAGGCCTCCCCATCCTCCTATTTAGCTAGAGAGCGGAATAGCGCCAGCGTTCATCGGAGCCGGTGAACCAAAATTAGTCACGTTAGAGGCTACCGGGAACGGACGAGTGATTCTAAGCAGGTAAGTGCCAGCTGAATCAGCCGTATCAGACGCAGTCACTTTCGTGAACCCAATCTTTACGGTATTAGCAGCCGATACATACGCATAGCCCATAGAAACACTAGCTGGCAGAGCAGCTGTGGGTGCCGCTGAGACGAAATCACCAACAGCAACACCAGACACCGTGAAAGATACTTCAGTGACGGTGCTGGCCTTGATTACCGCTGAAACGGTAGCTGGCGTGTTAGGAATTGCAAGGACTGCTTCACCACGTGTAAGCGACTCTGCAACAATATTTGGACCTGGATTTGCCATGATAATCTCCTATTAACCAGTTACACGACAAGCGAGTTCAGGATAGATGGTTGACCATCCATACAGAACATCCAAACGACATGGCAACTGATCACTGTTGATATCATACTGACGAACCAGACGAATAGACAAGCCATCAGCAGACGAACGACCCGCCATGTCTACACCCTGCGGCAAGATAAGGTCAGCGGTACCGAGAGCAAAAGCATCCTTGTGGAATGCAATAGCGTTCGGGTAGCTGGAGCCGTTGGAGCCAGAGATTACGCTGGCATTACCAGACGGGATCGTGCCGGTGGTGCTGGTGACGTTCTGGAACTGACCAGAGAATACCGGAGTCGGGAAGACGCTGATATTCTGAGCAGACCCGGTGCCGGTAACTGCACTAGTGATAACGAAGTTAGCCAGCGAGCCAGTAGACTGACGATTCTGCGGGTTGACAGCGTATACGCCAGGAATGGTAAATACGGTCCCAGCGGTTAGGGTTTTGCCATTGCTGACGGTAGCAGACAGGGTGAAAGCGGTCTGTGCATTGTTCTGCACGGAACCACCGGCCTGTGATGCAACTGCCATCGTGTCAGTACCGACCACGAACGAACCAGAGGTGAAATTGCCCACGTTCTGGTCCATTGCAAAGTTGAAGCCCAAAGTGTTATCGCCCAAAGCACCTTTCTGGAAGATACGGGAGATAGTACCGGCTGGGTTGAACAGATTGGTCAAACCAGATACGATACCTACTTCGACAGTCGGATCAACAACAATGTGGCGCTCTTCATCAACAGGAGCGGCCATTTGATTCAGTCGGGCACGTGCAGCCAAGATAGCGGCAGTTGCTTCAGCCTGGGTAGTTGCGCCATCGGTCAGCTGGCCAGGGGTGCCCACCAAATTGTAAACGTTAAGATACTGCTGAAGGCCATCATAATCGATTTTATTGGCAATGGCAGCTACGGCGGGCTTGATAAAACGATCAGAGAAATCACTGATGTTCAGGGTCAAGTCCTGGGTGGTGAATGCCATGTCCACACCGAACTGGGTTCCCAGAGTCAGCGGTACATACGTTTCAACAGAGGATTCGATTTGAAGCGCGGGACCAGTACGACCCACATAACGCGGGGGTTTACGCAGATTGATGGTGGTACCAATCTTGGCACCCTCAATCGCGAATTTGTTGTCATATTGACGGGATACGGCACGAGTAAACACCAACTGGTTCTGCAGGATTCGCAGAGCCTCGTTAGTGATCATGCTAATAGTAAGCAAGTTGTTGTTAGCCATCACTAAGCCTCGAAAGAAATGAAAAGAGTTTAGCCTTAACTTTTCCCTCGGATGCTGCTAGGCTCGCACTTATCCTTGGTTGCCTGAAATAAAAACCCGGCCAGCGTTTTTATTACGTACGCGGATTTTAACACGTGTTAAAATCCGCGTCAACGCATTCTAGCTTGTCTTCTAGCCAAATCCTCGGCATTTCGCGCTGCTATATATTCTTCAGTGCTCATCTGGGAATAATCTTTAGAATTGCCTGGAGTGTTTCCGACTGCGGAGATTGGCTTGATTGGGGTCGGAGCGTTACTAGATCGTCTAGGAGCACGGTTAATAACTTCAGCAAGTCTCATGCCAGCCTGAATTGGGTTCATGTTGGCTATTTCATAAGCCACATCCAAATTCTTGCCCAGAGTATAAGCAATTTCTGGTCCATTATCCAGCCCCAGCAATGCCTGTCGGATGGTCGGGTTCTGCGCAAGACGAGGGTCAGATGTAATCTGCTCAATTACGCCATCATAATCCGAATATTTAGCACGAGCCGCTGCTTCAGCCGTTTCCAGTTTTTGCTGTTGAACAATTTGTTGTTCGTATTGTTGACGCTGCTCATATTCTTGTTTTACTGCTTGGACCGCTTCCAGTTTTGCCGACTCCCTCGTATAGGTCATCATGTCCTGCATATAACGCGGGTCAAATTGACCACCCACATAATCCTCTGGATTCGGAGCCTCGAAGGTGGGCTGTTGTGGCATCTCCTTTGGCGAGAGTCGCTGGAGAAGCTCTTCTTGCTGCTTTAATACCTGTTCCAATCTCTCCGCCTGACGACGGGCTTCGTGTTTGTCACGAGTTAGCTCATTAATTCGACGTTGATACCAAGGCTCTTTCTTTTCCTGTCCCTCATCCTCACCAGTAGCCTCGGTTTCTTCATGTTCCTGAGGTTCGTGAGTCCCCAGTTCAATTTCAGAATTTGCTTCTGATGGCTCAGGTTGTACCGTTTCCAACTGCTGAATATTGTCTTCATCCATTATTCTTTCTCCTCTGGTTTATTTTCACCTGTTAATGCGCCCACATCAGGTTTGCGAGTCATTGCACCAGGCCCACGAACTGGGCGATTGGCATTTGCAGTGGCTGGTTGCTGATTTGGTTGCATTGCCGCCTGGACCGCTTGCTGTTCCATTTGGTCAAATTCCATGTCTTGCTCTTGGAATGCTGGGGCGGTTTGACTCAACATCCTGACAATGTTCTCTTGAATCATAGTCTCCAGACCTTCGGTTTTCTCAATCAATCCAGCCTCAACCTCCATTCGCTTGGTCTGGCTATCAAACCATTCTCGCTCCTTATCCTGGATGGTCATGATTCGTTGGTCACGTAGGTACTGCAACTCTTGGCTCATTTGCTCCATCTGACTAGCCATTTGATCCATCATACGCTGCGCCTGAATTACACTTGGATCAACCTTTTCCCCCTGGGCAGTTGCCTGCAATTCAGGCGGTAACATCATCTGGAGACGTTTGCTAATCTCCTCGGCACCCGGCCAATCCATGTTCTTCATCATCAGATCGCCGATGGTCTGAAACAATGTCGGATTTGCCTGGGTAAGGGCCAACATCATATTAGCTGCTTCATCGCGCTTAGTTGCATAACTAGGACCAGAATCACAAACAACATCGTATTGGCCAAGTCCAACGTTGTAAATTGAGTCGATTTCTGGATTATCAGTGTTCGCGGACGCTTGAGGAAGGTTCGGGTCAATTTGGACCTCACGTGGAGTGCCATCTTCACCCAAAATCCTAATAATACGAGCACGATCATAAATTTTTGGAATCATGTCAACAATAATCCGACCAATCTGACGAATTGAGCGGTTAAGATTGTCTTGATAATGGAAATTGCCAGTCTCGGATTGTTTCTGTCGCAGTAAGAGTGCACGACCAGACGTTTCATTTGATTGGTCACCTAGACTGGGCTGGTAAATGCCCATGCTCTGCATGATATCATTTTCAGCTAGCTGAATCGCTTGCATGATCGCTGGTGAAGCCTGTGGTGGCATAGCCCGTTGAGGTGCGCCAACAGGGGTCCCAGCAATGCTAACGGGGTCATACTCCAGATAAGCCAGTGATTCCTTATTTGCTCGTCCCCAGTTTGGGTCACTTTCAAACTGTCCCGAAACGCCAATAAAGGGTGCCTTGGGTGCGAGGGCTACGTTTTCAGCATTAGCTGATAAATAATAATTGTAAAGTCGTTGAGCATCTTTTGCGTTCCTGACTAGTCCAGACCGATAGCATTTACCTTGCAGCCAGACCTCGTGACCAACAACAGGGACAATCGGGATATGCTTGGTAGGCACTTCCGTCATTTCCAATACTTTGTCACCAACACATTTGGCCCACATACACTTCTTAATGAATGTGTCACGTACCTCGCCCGTTTCAGGATTCTGAATCTGAGACGGTTCATGCTCAATCCAATAATATTCAGCAATTCGCACACTATCTTTGGTGTACCAACCTTGCATGTCGCCGTTACCAGCAGCGTCAAAATTGGTTTCATCTACATCCGGATATAACCGTCTGAACTCATCCTTGGGTATTTCTTCAGCTATAATTGCCCATTCTGCATCTGATCCGTCCGGTGATTTGCTATGCGGATCGTAATAAACCTTGAACGGGTCAGGAATACGATCAATGTAGATCTCTTGGTCAAAACTGGTGTCGCTACTCCAGTCATTTCTGACTCGAATGTATCCCAGTCCAGTATCAACCTGCCATTCAACAGCCGTATCGTACGCGATGCTTGCATTTGAGTTATCTTGTATATGGTGGACCAGACCCATTAACACTTCAGCTGTTTCTTGGTCTGCCCCATCCGTGGCGGGTCGGATTCGTACTGAGGGGGTGTTTTGTCGTATTTCGTTAACCACACGGTCACGGAACTGTAGGAGTCGGTTGACAACGAGCATGGGGCGCTCCTTGCCTGGGCGATTCCTGTCATACTTGGCATATTCAGGCCATTGATCGCCTAGACGTGCAAACCTCACATCATCCAACCGTTCCTGTCGGTTTACCGATTCAAATTCCGATGCCTGATTAAAGCGTTCACGGATAGTTTTAAGCAATTCTTTATCAGGATCACCCTCAGTTGCATCATTTCCCAATGAAGCCAATACACCATCTGAATTTTGAATCATTGCATCCAACCGCCGTTAAATTGATCCGCATGACGACGTTTAGCAACGTTGTCATTCCTAAATCCGTCTGCACACAGTGCCAAATATCTAAACGCGTCTGCGCCATGGCTCCACTCATCATGAAGTGGCCCCTGTGGTTCCATCGTTTTCTGGTGGATAGACCTACGATAACGCTTGAGGCATTCTTGGAGCTTCTCGGTCTTCTCATTGTCCATCCAAATACGGGGAAAGGCTAACCTAGCCATTCGAATCCCGTGTTCAACCTCGCCAACGGGAAGTACCTCGACGGTCCAGCCCATTTGAGTCATTAATTCAGCTGCACTTTTGCCTGTCTTGTAATCACGGGC
>JBPCSW010000127.1:0-2799 GCA_051006675.1 Fluviibacter sp. | reverse complement strand
TTGTCATTGTTCGGAAAAATGAACTTGATATCACCCAAGGCATTCTGCGCACCGGGCCGCTGACGAATGCGTGACTGACCGCTCTGCAATGCTGCTAATTGGTTATCATCCAGATGAGTCACTACTTCTCCGGATCGCGTCACAATCTCGAAGCCCTGACGGTCAAAGTATCCCGGATCTCGGCGCAACTTCGGCACCGTTTCTGCTCGGGTAATGGAGGGTGGCACATTCCAATAGGGGCTGAACTCAATGGCGCGCATTTGCTCATTAAACATAGGCGTCTGTGTATTGAGTGACTTACCGACAATCACATTCATCTTGAGTGGAATCTGCACCTGATCACCATTAATCTCGATCCCACGCAGTTCAAACTCTGGCAAATTAACGACCAGTAAGCGCTTGTCCACCATCAATGGCGTCCAGCGCAAGCGCTCCATGGTGAGTGCAATTTGCTCAACACGTGCTGCCGGTTTCACATTCAATTGCTCGAAGGTCGTCTTCCCGATAACACCATCTGGCGCTAATCCGTGACGTTTCTGAAAAAGCTTGACCCCATCCACCAGAGTCCCCTGATAGCGCTCCGGCGCAACAAAACCTGCGGGCAAATCACCTAACGAGATTAAACGTGCCGCCAGCAAACTCACTCCTGCATAAGCGGCACCGGGTTCCAGTTTTTGCGCAGGCAGGGATGGTAAAGTCGCGGTCCAGGCCGGATTACCTTCTAATCCGCGATAAGTCGTGAGCCATGGACGCAACGCCTTATACAAAGGGAAGGAAGGCTCAGCCTCTTTAACCGCCTGATTTAAATCACCGGCCGCCACTGCTTTATTAAGTGTCGCATCCAGATCAAGGTTTCTTGGTGGCACGTCAAACCTTGCATAAACCGCACGCGGATCCACCCGGCCATAGTGCAGATCATGTAAATACCGCATCACGGACTGGGTGATTCTGGTATTCAATTCTGATTGTTTGGTTGTAGAAAGCACTGCTCCCTGATTGGCCCCTGCGATCTCTTTTGAGAGTCCGGCCGCATCATAATCAGAAGGGTTCAAACCTTCATCGCCAGCTTGCTCGAGAATTTTTACCGCAGCCTTTGCCAGTGGTGTGGGCTTGCCCTGCACAATCCATGCGATCGATTGCTCTGCAGCGGTCACTGGCAACGATGTTAAAACACCCACGACACATGCAACAACAACGCTCATTCGACGCCAAATTGCCACGGAGATTCTCCAAATAGTATTTGGAATCATTGTGCCGTATTTCATGTCATACGGGTATTTTGCTGTCCTGCACAAATAATTCTTGACAGGGTGTTTTGAGGGGCTATAATTCGTTATGTTGCACCGCAGCAATAGTTGTGAGATGCAAAGAATAAGACATACCGAGACCTTTGTTTTTAGCTTGATCCCTTTGATTTATCTTTTTAGGAGTTGACCATGACTGCACTGAATAACGAACAAGTTCTGTCGGCTAACAAGGCTGCGATTGATACGCTGCTGTCGGTTGCTAACACTGCCCTGGCTACGGCTGAGAGCCTGGCTGCCCTGAATCTGGGTACTGCCCGCGAAGCCCTGCAAGACGGTGCCAAGAGCGTTCAAGCCGCTATGGGTGTTAAGACCCCACAAGACGCTGCTGCCCTGAACACCAAGCTGGGTCAGCCAGCTGTTGAGAAGGCGGTTGCTTACTCGCGTAGCGTTTACGAAATCTCGACGGGTGCTGCTAACGAGTTCAGCAAACTGATCCAGGCTCAGTTCGTAGAACTGAACAAGGCTGCTCAGGATCTGGCCGAGAAGACTGCCAAGGCTTCGCCATTTGGTTCGGACGTTGCTCTGGCTGCTGTTAAGCAAGCGGTTAACGCTGCTAACTCGGCTTTTGACAACCTGAACAAGGCTGCCAAGCAAGCTGCTGAATTCACCGAAGCCGGTGTTTCTGCTGCCACTTCGGCTGCTGTTAAGGCTGCTGGTACCAAGGGCAAGAAGTAATTAACTTCCAAGCTCGCTATACCCGGTGACGGTTAACACCGTCACCCACAAACCCCGCCTGATCTCGCGATCGCGCGGGGTTTGTCTTTTCTGGCGATAATGTCGGCATGACAACATTCAATTTTGATGCGCCGATTGATCGCCAGCACTTTCCCTATG
Source organism: Fluviibacter sp. (assembly GCA_051006675.1). Classification (GTDB taxonomy): domain Bacteria; phylum Pseudomonadota; class Gammaproteobacteria; order Burkholderiales; family Rhodocyclaceae; genus Fluviibacter. Next base: position 658 of record JBPCSW010000127.1, on the reverse strand, counting down.
ATGACTCCGTAAAGTGGGGTAAATACTCGGGACGTGATGTGTTGCCGATGTGGGTTGCTGACATGGATTTCGCGGCACCACCAGTGGTGCTTGATGCGCTATCGTCACGCATCGCCCATGGCGTGCTGGGTTACCCACACGTAACTCAGTCGGTTGTTGATGCCGTACTAATGCATCTGGAGCGCGACTTGGGTTGGTGGATCGATCCTGATTGGTTGGTCTGGCTTCCGGGCTTGGTGACAGGGCTAAATGTCGCATGTCGTGCAGTAGGTGAGGTTGGGAGTGGTGTGCTAACGGCAACACCGGTTTATCCACCATTTACATCGGCTCCCCGGTTGAGTGACCGTATATTGCAGACGGTATCCCTTGTGCAGCAGGGGGTTGATTGTGTGCTGGATCTGGATGCAGTAGTTGCTGCCAGTGACGCATCAACCAAGCTATTAATGCTTTGTAACCCACATAACCCGGTTGGAAGCGTCTGGCGTAAGGATGATCTGCTTGCGCTTGCAGCGCTGGCCGAAAAGCACGATTGGATTATCTGTTCTGATGATATCCATTGTGAGCTGGTGCTAGAACCAGGTGTGCGCTATACACCCCTGGCAAGTCTGTCACCTGATATTGCACGCCGGACTATTAGCCTGTTTGCGCCATCAAAAAC
>JBPCSW010000126.1:0-3593 GCA_051006675.1 Fluviibacter sp. | reverse complement strand
AACGAAGATCTGGGCAAGCAAATCCTCAAGGATTCGGGCCTGCCGATTATCTCTGCCGATTCCATGGCCGAAGCCGCCACCAAGATCGTTGCTGCGGTCAAGTAAGGAGCATTGAATGTCTATCCTGATTAACAAAGACACCAAAGTCATCACCCAGGGCATCACCGGTAAGACCGGTCAGTTCCACACCGAAAAGTGTATTGAATACGCGAACGGCAAGAACTGCTTTGTTGCTGGCGTTAACCCGAAGAAAGCCGGCGAGAAGATTCTCGACGTGCCCATCTACGGTACCGTTAAAGAAGCTGCTGCCGATACCGGCGCTACTGTGTCGGTCATCTACGTGCCGCCCCCGGGAGCCGCTGCTGCCATTTGGGAAGCCGTTGAAGCCGATCTGGATCTGGCCATCTGTATCACGGAAGGGATCCCCGTCCGCGACATGCTGATGCTGCGCAACAAGATGCAAGAAAAAGAAGCCAAGGGCGGCAAGAAGACGCTGCTGCTCGGCCCGAACTGCCCGGGTCTGATTACCCCGGACGAAATCAAGATCGGCATCATGCCGGGCCACATCCATAAAAAAGGCCGTATCGGCGTCGTGTCCCGCTCGGGCACGCTGACCTACGAAGCCGTCGGTCAGCTGACCGAACTGGGTCTGGGTCAGTCGACCGCTGTCGGTATTGGTGGTGACCCCATCAATGGTCTGAAGCACATCGACATCATGAAGATGTTCAATGACGATCCGGATACCGACGCCGTCATCATGATTGGTGAAATCGGTGGTCCGGATGAAGCCGAAGCTGCTCGCTGGTGTAAGGCCAACATGAAGAAGCCGATCGTTGGCTTCATCGCGGGTGTTACCGCCCCTCCGGGCAAGCGCATGGGTCACGCCGGCGCCCTGATTTCGGGTGGCGCAGATACCGCCGATGCCAAGCTCGCCGTTATGGAAGAGTGTGGCTTCACGGTGACGCGTAACCCGTCTGAAATGGCCAAGCTGCTCAAAGGTCTGCTGTAATCGTTCGCTGATTCAGCACTCAGAAGGAACCCGGCTTCGGCCGGGTTTCTTTTTTTGTGGGATAGTCTTTGCTCATGAAAGAGAAAACGCACGTCGTCGGATTAACTTCGCAAGAGGCTGCACGCCGTTTGGCGCAAGACGGCCCGAACGAGCTGTCGCTGGAAAAAACGCGTGGCTTGTTCAAGATCTGTGCCGAAGTAGTCGCTGAGCCCATGTTTCTGCTACTCCTGGCGGCAGGTGGGTTGTATCTGCTCATGGGGGACGTGCACGATGCGCTGGTGCTGCTGGCTTTTGTAGCGATCATCATTGCCGTGACGATTGCGCAGGAACAGCGAACAGAGCGCGCGCTGGAGGCGCTACGCGATCTCTCTAGCCCGCGTGCGTTAGTGATTCGTGATGGTGTCGAAACGCGTATTGCTGGCCGCGATGTGGTGGAGGGCGATATTCTACTTTTGGCTGAAGGCGACCGCGTTCCCGCCGATGCCCGGGTGCTGGAATTCCATGAGCTATCGGCAGATGAGTCCATGCTTACCGGTGAATCAGTCAGCGTAGCAAAACTGTCCCTGGATGAAATGGTCTATGCCGGCACGATGATCGTGCGCGGGCAGGGCGTGGCCGTTGCGGTGGCCACGGGTAAGGCCACGCGCCTGGGCAGTATTGGCAAAGCGCTTGAAGAAATCGACCCTGAAGCCTCGCCGTTGCACCAGCAAGTTAAACGGCTCACGGTGCGAATTGCTGTGATTGCTTTAGCACTGTCGGTCGGTCTGGTGCTGCTCTATGGCTTTAAGACAGGCAATTGGTTTGAAAGCACCCTATCCGGAATTACGCTCGCTATGGCCGCCTTGCCACAGGAGTTCCCGGTCATCATGATTGTCTTTTTTGCCCTCGGTGCACGACGCATCGCCCAGCACAAGGTGCTGACCCGCAATCTCAATGCGATTGAAACGCTGGGCAAGACAACGGTCCTTTGTACCGACAAAACCGGCACGCTGACCGAGAACCGAATGCGTGTGTCGGCGTTGTCCGTTGGTGGTCAGATGCTGTCTACCCAGGCTCTGGCCAAGTTGCCGATTGAATTTGCCGAGCTGGTTCGTTACAGCGTGCTAGCCAGCGAGATCGAACCGCACGACCCGATGGAGCAGGCATTTCATGATTTCGCCCAACGCCATCTCAATGAAGCGCCGTTGCCGGCTGACGATTGGCAGCTGGTCCGCGAATATGAATTAAGCCCGTCGCTGATGGCCATGTCGCATCTCTGGCATGGGCCAGGGCTGGCAGAGCATGTGATCGCCGCCAAGGGAGCGCCTGAAGCGATTGGTGAGTTGTGTCATTTGTCCGAAGCTCAGACGTCAGAAGTAGCAAGTCATGCTCGCCAATTGGCCGAGCAAGGCTTACGCGTTTTGGGTGTGGCACGTGCAACGTATCCGGTAGGCAATGTTTGGCCCGATATCCAGCACGATTTTGATTACCAATTCATTGGGCTGGTGGGTCTGGCAGACCCCGTTCGACAGGACGTGCCTGCGGCAGTTGCCGCCTGCCAGCGGGCAGGCATTCGCGTGGTCATGATCACGGGTGACCACCCGACAACGGCCGCCGCCATTGCTCGGCAGGTGGGCATTGCGCCGGAAGACATCCATGCCCGTATTACCCCTGAGCGTAAGCTGCACATTGTTGAAAACCTCAAACGTGAAGGCGCCATTGTTGCCATGACTGGGGATGGGGTTAACGATGCCCCGGCATTAAAAGCAGCTCATATCGGGATCGCCATGGGTAAGCGGGGGACGGATGTAGCGCGCGAAGCCGCCTCTTTGGTGTTGATGGAAGACGACTTTGCCTCCATCGTCACCGCCATTGCGCTAGGTCGCCGTATCTTCAGTAACTTGCGGCAAGCACTGCTGTATACGCTGACGATTCATATCCCTGTTATATGCCTGTCGATCATGCCGGTATTACTGGGTTTACCGCTGCTCTTGCTGCCGATTCACATCGCGTTTATGGAGCTGGTCTTTGATCCAACTTGTTCGCTGGTCTTCGAAGCCGAGCGGGGTACAGGTCAGGAAATGTCCATGCCACCGCGCAGTGCCACAGAGCCGTTGCTCAGTGTGGCGCAGCTGGTATCGCATACGCTGTTAGGCTTGGCCGTTGGGGCCATCCTAACGGTATGCTACGTGCAGCTGTATGAGAGCGGCCAATCGTTAGAAGATGTTCGAGCCATCATTTTCACCATGCTGGTCTCCACCACCATCGGTTTTGTGCTGGCGCTACGCCAACAGAAGCTGCACATGCTGAAACTATTTGCCGGTTTCCCACGGTTAAGCGTCGCCGTCATCGGCGTTACGCTCCTATGCCTGCTAGCCATAACCTTAATCCCAATGCTGGCAGGCTTATTCGCCATGCATACCTTGCCATTTGCATCGGTCGTTGTGTTGACGATGGCCGTGGTGACAGGTGTGGTCTTCGTATCAAGGTTGGTCCAACGGCTCAAATTTTTACACCCGTAAATTGAGAGTCTCACCTGGTGAGACTCTCAAGGCGCAAAATTTCACTTCGCAGTATTTTTGAGCATTGTTTAATGGTGCCGTTA
>JBPCSW010000125.1:0-3348 GCA_051006675.1 Fluviibacter sp. | reverse complement strand
TCTCCTTCTCTGTACGCCGTCCATCGGCCCGCATCCAGACCCTGGATGAATACCGGAGCCAGAAGGTGTTCGAGGAGACCCTGTGGCACCTGCCGGAGGCTGAGGTGGAAGGGAGCGACAAGATGACCGTCCCAGGCTCGGATCAGAAGTTGCGTATTTCACGGAACGTGACCGGTCATTTCACGCGAACGTGACCAAATGAGAATGACTGCACGGTCGTGTTGATCTTACCCGAGTCGGTCACGCTTTGGTGAAACGCCGTTCACGCTTTTGCGTAATGACTCTCCTGACAGCGCAATTTTGTGGGCAGCGTGAAGCACCCGATCAAGGATTGCGTCGGCCAATGTAGGATCATCGAGGTAGGCATGCCAGTGTTCGCTCGGCAACTGACTCGTGATCAGCGTTGACCGTGAACCCACCCGATCATCAAGCACTTCCAGCAGATCATTGCGATCTGATTGCGTCAGGGGTGCCAATCCCCAATCGTCCAGAATCAGCAGATCCGTCTTAGCCAAGGCTACCAACCGCTTACCGAAACTGCCGTCACCGTGGGCGATACGCAACTCTTCAAACAAGCGTGGCGTCCGCACATAAAGCACCGACAGCCCCTGGCGACACGCGGCATTGCCCATGGCACAGGCTAACCACGTCTTGCCACACCCGGTCGCTCCAGTTAGAACCAGATTCTGGTGTTGACGAATCCACTGGCAGGTTCCCAGCTGGGCCATCAGCGACTTATCCAGCTGCCGCCCTTGCCCATATTGGATGTCCTCGACACACGCTTGCGATGATTTAAGCTTGGCCATCTGCAGCAACCGGCTCATACGCCGGTTCTCTCGCCAGCTGTGTTCCCGATCCACCAGCATGGCCAGGCGCTCATCAAAGCCAAGGTCTGCGATGGCCGCATTCCGGTATTGCTCTTCTAATGCCTGAGCCATACCAGGGAGGCGTAGTGCGTGCATTCTGCTCATTGTTTGTTCCAGCAACATCGTCTTCTCCTTCAATGGTAGTAAGCCGGACCGCGGACATTGCCGTGCTCCGGGAGTTTCAGGTCAATCCGCTGGGTGGCTAACGGCTGGCCATCAAGACCTGAGCTCAGGATGGATGCAACGGATCGATAGCTATACGCTCCCAGATGAACCGCCCGGCAACACGCCGCTTCCATTCGAGCCTTGCCAACGCTTCTGGCCAGACGCATCAACCCCAAACAGGCGCGGTAGCTCTGTTCAGGATGCTTATGCTTTTGTAGTAAGCGGGCCACCAGGATCTCCGCCTGGGGACCGACCGATTGCCCCCACTGCACAAACCGCCCCGGCGTCCATTCTGCGTGTCGGCGATGTGCTGCCGGCATATGCGCGGTTTGCGTGGCATAGTGACCCACTTGATGGCTGCGCGTGTGGCTGGTGACCCGCTTACTTCTGGCGATCACCTCAACGGTATGACGCGTTGCCCGTACATCGACCTTCTGGCCAACGAGCGCATGCGGGACACTGTAGTAGCTGCCATCAAACTCAACGTGATAGTCAATGTTAACCGTCGCCTTATGCCATTGGGCCAGTTCATAGCGCCTGGGATTCAGTGGCTTGAGATACGGCGCGTCCAGGGTCTCGAATGCCGACCGGCGATTGCCAGGTAGTTTCTTGAAGTTCCGTTCATTCAGTTCCGGCAGGAGCTCGGCGATGGCCGCATTGAGCTCTACGAGCGAGAAGAACTGTCGATGTCGTAATCTGGCCAGTATCCATCGCTCAACGACCTGGACGCCAACTTCCACTTTGGCCTTGTCCTGCGGTTTCCCGGGTCTGGCCGGTAAGATCACCGTGCCATAGTGCAAGGCAAACTCTTCTGACCCTTTCTATAGCTCCGGTACAAACCGATCTGCTTTGGTGAACAGTGCTTTCGGATTGTCTGGAACAATCAGAGCCGGGACGCCACCGATGAATCGCAGGCATTGCTCGATGCCAAATAACCAGTCAGCCTGGGTCTGGCCTGCTGTGGCACAGGCGAATGTGTAGCTCGAAGCCCCCAGTACGCCAACAAAGATGCTGGCGCTACTCACTTCGCCGGTGACGGCATCAATGATCGGAACCATCGGCCCGGCATAGTCCGCAAAGAGCTTCTCACCCGCTTGATGCACTTGTCGCATGGAGCGTTTGAGCTGGCCAGCAAATGACCGGTAGTGCTTGCAAAAGGCGGTGTACTGGTAGCTGCGATCCCCGGCACTTTGTCGATACTCCTGCCACAGCAACTGGAGTGTGACCCCTTTGCGTTTCAACTCCTGGTGGATTCGGGCGCAGTCAGGTTCGGCATACGTTGCCCCGTGCCTGATCTGCCGTGGATAAAGCCGTCGCTCCAGATCCGCATCGTCCAGCTCGGGCGGTAAGGGCCAATTCAAACCTGACTCTTGAGCCAGTCGTAGGTATTTGGCTACAACACCCTTGGAGAGCTTGAGGGCTCGGGCAATTTCTTCAAGGCTCAGACTCGCGCCGTGCCTTAACTTCAATACGTCTCTAATTTTGCGCATAGACAGTCTTTGTTGCGGCATCTGATGGCTTTCAAAAAGCTATCAGGCTACCGAGGTTAACTATCCATGCAGCACCTCATCGGTCACGTTCCGGTGAAACGCCGGTCACGCTTTCGTGAAACAGCGGTCACGCTTTGGTGTAATGACGGTCACTTTCCCGTGAATTCCGCACGGATGGCGAATCATAATTTTTTGGGGTGCGGTCGCGCCGCGCCCTTTTTCCCTTGCTTCGCAAGGGGTAAACCACCTGCCCTAAGCCCAGACGGTGGTGGGTCTATAAAACCAATGAAAACCTGAAAAAAGTGAAGGTACTCCTAGAGATTTCCCTAGAAGTACCTATGTCTTATGGTTGTTGATCTTTGGGTTGTACTTGGTATGACTATGACACCGCTAAGTCTCAGCAGGCAAAGCCTGCCCCTAGCCATAGAGAACTATGGTTCGGGACTGAGCGGTGTCTATGCTGATATGCATACCGCGCCATCACCGTCCAGCGGGTGTAGGCAGTCGCATTCAAGGGCTGGACCCTCAACAAGCGTGGTTGCGACAGAAGTCTCTCACTGTGTCTTTGCCTGTTTACCGTCAAGATTTCGCTATCAGGTTTTCCCCTTCCTAGACACCTCGCAAAACCAACGGGAACGGGCCGTAGAACTCAGGACGCTTGCATTGGTTCGGCAGACAAAATTACAGTCTGCGTATAATAATTACAAGATGAAAAAAGCTTTGTCAAACCTTAATGTTTGAGCTTGATTTTCTTCGGATGAATTTCATTTTCCACACTCGACTAATCTCGTCGCCAGCAATTGTTTTTGTCAGCAACGCTCCAAGAG
>JBPCSW010000124.1:0-5441 GCA_051006675.1 Fluviibacter sp. | reverse complement strand
CGTCTGACCAGAACCCAGAATGACTTTGCCGCGAACGATCTGCCCTTTGCTGTTCATGCCCAAGGTTGCCGCAGCAGCGTTACCCAAAGTTAAACGCCAGATCTGGGCAAGCGCTTCGCTCCCCTTGCGCCCCGTTAACACGGCTGTCTGACGAGACATGGCCAATGGCAAGGCACTACCCGCCGTCTTGTTAAACGGTTCGGGCAATGAAGAAGTGACACCTCTCAGATCTGACGTGAGAGTTAGATCAATGCGCCCGCCTTGCATCATCACTTTCGCTTGCCATTCGGTTTTACCCGATAGCTGATCAAACACCGGTAAATCGTAGTAATGCCTGAGCTCAGCCACATTGGCACGGCCACTGGCGTTAATACTGGCACCTTTGTCATCGGTGGCAATTCGAATCGACAACGGCTCTCCCGACCACTGGCCCTGCAGATCCTGGCTATCGATGGTGCTTTCGCTGAATTTGATCACACCATTAACACCCGTCACCGGCATGGTACTGGGCACCACCGAAATCCGGTTGTTCACAAACGTGTATTGCCCCTGCACTTTGACATCAGAATCATTCGCCATGTTCAGGTTCACCGCAACATCCAGCCTACCCGTTCCATCGGCACTCATATCATCGGCAAAGTGGTGAATATGTTCGGCGAGCGGCGTGTCTTTCAGAAAGCTCACGGCACTTGAGGTCGGCCCTTCTGCCTGTCCTGAAATCAGCAGGTGGTTCTCGTAGGCACTCACATCGGCCATATCGGCCTTGATCGCGGCGAACTTCATCCCATTAATCTGCCCCCGGTTTGCCACAATCTTGATCTGGTTCTGATTCATATCAAAACTAGCATCCAGATTTTCTAACGGCGGGTACCCATCGGCATATTTCACCGTGACATTTTTAGTTTTGAATCCCAGATAAAATTTGCCGGGTGCCCCTACTGCAGCGCTAGAGCCAGGTGCCGCGCCTGCCTCTGGCGATCCATACGGCATGCCCCACACGCGGCCATCCATCTCAATCCGGAACCCGGAAATCGAGCCGCCTGAAATCGCCTGTTTCATCCATTTGGAAATGTCTGCCGAGGCACTCAATGGAATATATTTCCAACCGCTCTCTGTTTTAGCGTTTTCTATGAAGATATTCATAGCCACCGTCCCATCTTTGTCCATCTCGGTTGCCGCCGGATTCATGTCGCCTGACCAGGTGCCGTTGGCTTCGGCCTGCAGCTCACTATTACGCAGCTGCACCCCTTTTACCTTCAGGGCAAGGATATCCCCCGTTTTTTTCCAGCTGATCAGCCCCGTTAACTGATCCAGCGGCACCTGATTAATGGGCAACACATCGGGGGCTGCCAGCACGGCGTTTTCCGAACGTAGCACCAGCTTGCCGCCTTGGTGCGTCATATCCAGCGTACCGGTGAACCCTTTTACGAACTTGGATCCATCATCGGAGCGGATTGCAAAATCACTGAAGGCGCCCTGAACCGCATACTCCGGCAGCGCATCTCCCACGATCAAACCATGGACGTTCAACTTCTCCAGCATGCCGGATGGGGCGGCGCTCTCGAGTTGCTGTCTTAGTTGGGTAGGTAGTGGCAACGCATCTGCAACGCGTCTTAAGCGTGCCAGATCTAGTCTGGTCGCACGGAAGCTAATGTCCTGCGTCTGTTTCTCATCGGCTGCACCAATCACCCGTTTAAAAAACAAATCCGTCGGCGGCTCTGTTTTTCCGGAGGCATCGGTATACGTCAGACCATCCAGTTTGATCTGCACCGCCTGCCCTTCATCCTGACGACGAAGCTCGATACCTGATGCAAAGCGCTTTAGTTCCAGCGGTTGAATCTCTGGTGCCAGCCGCACCTTCAGGTCGGTGAGCGTAACATCACCTTCTGCCTGCGTCAGTGCCAGACCTTTAGTGGAAACGCTGAGATCAAATTTGCCCGTACCCGATGATACTGGCAATGGATAGTCTACCCACGCCGACCAGCCGGCCAGATTCAGCGCTTGGGTTTTAAGCGCAATGGTCGACTGCCAGCTTTGCCATTCGCTAAAGCTACGGCCGGTCCAATCAACGCGCACACTGGTCGGCTCGCCCAGGCTCTCGGGCGGCACAAAGGCCAGCTCTGCCCGATGCTTTGCCCCGCTAGTCTTCAAACGCAACGTCACATCACTTAGCGTCAACGTTGGCGAACGGCGTAAACCATCTGACCAGCTGACGCGACCACTGCGCAGATTGATTTCGCCTTGTTCCAGCAATGCATCAACCCGAAAATCGCCGCCGCCGTCTAATTGCAGCCCGGATAAAAACAGATGCCCAGCACTATCTCGCCGGAAATCCAGGCTGGGGGTTTCAACCGTCAGCGCACGAAAGCCAAGCGTACCCGTCAACAAAGGCAGCCAGGCAATCTCGGCTTTTACCTGGCTCAACTGCACCGCCGGTTGGTTTTTACTATCAAACACCACCACATCATTCAAAGCAAAGCGCGGGTGTAAATGCGCCCAGCCGCCGGACAGCTCACCCACTTCGACTTTTAGTCCCAGGGCCTTGCCCACGGCCTCGGCCAGGGGCTCACGATAATCATTGAGATGTGGGAAAAGCCAGAATTGCAGCGCGCAGGCTGCTGCAATCCACAAACCAACAACGGTGGCCAACAAGCCGCCCATCGTACGACGAAACCAACGCCGCCCGAACAGCGTCCGAAGACCCTGTATGGGCATAGCAAACAAACCCGACGAACGTTTAATAAATTGGCGCAATGAAACTACCGTCTGATAAAAATCGAAAAAGGAAAAACGGGAAAAGGCGAGGAAATTTGCCTACATAATGGACCACGGAGCCGCTTAGTGCCACAATTTTAACTGAAGCTTCCCTATACATTGATTGCATTAGACACCCTGTTTCTGAACGGAATCTTATGAATTACCCGCTATCTGTTATTACCGAGGCCGTTCAGACGTATCAAACACCCGTATCAGGCACGCCCTTCTCGGATCGCCTGGCTTACGCCCGTCGCCATAGCCGCTATCTGGATCAACTGTTGATCGCACGCCCGGAAATCATTGACTGGCTGGCTGCTCATGAGGGCAAGGCACTCTCTGATGGCGACATGAGGGTCTTTCTTGCTACCGGCATTGATCCAAACGCCGTAGCTGTTGATGACACCCTGTTACGCAAAACGCTGCGTCAGCTACGCCAACGGGTCATGGCACACCTCATCTTGCGTGACATTGCCGAAGGCGCATCGCTGGCAGAGGTGGTTGAAACCATGACCACCCTTGCCGATGTGACCACCATTTCTTCGCTCGACCTACTGCATGCCGACCTAAGCGCCCGATATGGCAACCCCATTGGCAGCAATGGCGACGCCCAGCACCTGGCCATCGTCGGCATGGGCAAACTTGGCGGTCGCGAGTTAAATGTGTCATCCGATGTGGACTACATCTTTGTCTACCCCGAAGAAGGTGAAACCTCAGGGCGAGAAGATGGCGGCGGCCAGATCGATAACTACGATTTTTTCACCCGGCTCGGCAAACGCTTAATAGCCAGCCTGAATGACCTCACCGAAGACGGCCAGGTATTCCGTGTGGACATGCGCCTACGCCCCAATGGTGACTCCGGGCCGCTGGTTTGTTCCAGCGACATGCTCGAAAACTATTTCATTACCCAGGGCCGCGAATGGGAGCGCTACGCCTGGATCAAGGCTCGCGTCATGAACGAAGCGGACACCGCTTGCGCGCCCACCATGACGACGGATGTCGCCCGCCCGTTCATTTACCGGAAATATCTGGATTTTGGTGCCATTAACGCCATGCGGGCACTGCACGCGCAGATCCGTCAGGAAGTTACGCGCAAAGACCGGGTAGAACATATCAAACTCGGCCCAGGCGGCATTCGTGAAATTGAGTTCATTGCCCAGGTGTTTCAACTGATTCGCGGTGGCCGCGACAGCACACTGCAAATACGCCCGACACTGCTGGTGCTGGATCGACTCGGTAACAGCGGGCATTTGGCCACAGAGGATGTAAAGACTCTGACCGATGCCTACGTATTCCTCCGCCGCCTTGAGCATCGCTTGCAGTATCTGGATGATGCGCAAACGCACATGTTGCCTGACTCACCTGAAGATCGTGCATTACTTGCCGAAAGCATGGGTTTTAGAACGTGGGATGACCTCTATACTGCACTGAATGCGCACCGTGCAATTGTTAGCAAGCATTTCCATGCAGTTTTTGCCGACCCCAACGACAATCATGTAACACAACCGCTGCAAGACATCTGGCTCGGCAATGCTAATGCAGAACAAGCTCATGAGCGTCTATCCGGGTTGGGCTACCAGGAACCGGACGCCATCCTTGAGCGTATTCAACGCCTCACACAAGCTGGACGCTACCAGCAGCTGCCGGCCTCTAACCGCGAACGTCTTGATGCTGCCGCTTGTAGCTTGATGTCTTTGGCTGTTAAAACAACGACGCCAGATGCAGCACTACTGCGCGGCCTCGACTTTCTGGAATCCATTTCCGGGCGAGGCGCGTACCTAGCGCTACTACAACAGTATCCACAAGCACTCAGTCGCGTTGCCGATCTTGTGGGCGCATCTAGCTGGGGGGCTCAATTCCTGACGCGCCACCCACTACTTCTTGATGAACTGCTCGATCAGCGCTTACTGGAAACCGCGACCGATTTTGACGCCTACCGAAAAGAACTGGATCGGGCTCTGGCTGAATCTCATGATGACATGGAAGTAGAAATGAACATCCTGCGCGAAATGCACCATGCGCAACTGTTCAGACTATTGATTCAGGATCTGGCTGGCCTGCATACACTTGAGCGTATCTCAGACTTTCTTTCTGAATTAGCAGACATCATTGTTGATCGAACCATTGCACTGGTCTGGCGCAAGCTGAATAAACGCCATACCGATACCCCACACTTTGCAGTCATAGGTTACGGCAAACTTGGCGGCAAAGAGCTGGGCTATGGCTCTGATCTAGATGTCGTCTATCTGTACGACGATGCCGACCCGGATGCCGCGCAAACCTACATGCGCTTAGGGCAACGCCTCACCACATGGCTCTCATCGCAAACCTCGTCGGGTATCGTTTACGAAATCGACACCCGACTGCGCCCAAATGGCGAATCAGGCATGCTGGCCATTAGCCTGGACGGCTTCCGGGAATATGAAGAAAAATCAGCCTGGGTCTGGGAGCATCAGGCGCTAACGCGTGCCCGCTTTGTGGCTGGTGATGCGGTAGTGGGCGAACGCTTCGAACAGGTGCGCCGCGACATCCTTTGCAAAGAGCGCAACATCGACGAATTAAGGTCAGAGGTCATCGCTATGCGCCAGAAAATGTTTGATGCACACGGCGCCATCAAACCGGATGCTTTCGACTTAAAACAAGATCCGGGTGGCATTATCGATGTGGAATTTATCGTGCAATTCCTC
>JBPCSW010000123.1:0-2950 GCA_051006675.1 Fluviibacter sp. | reverse complement strand
TGATAGATGTGCACCAGTCCCGGTCGGTGGATCGGTTTCATCAGGCCCAGTTGTTCGCGGGCGTACTCGCTGTCGTTCATCTTCTTGAGGTTCGGCCGCGGTCCGGTGGCGAACGGCACCCCCGCACTGTGTGTCATCACGTGGCGGATGGTGGTGCGGTCTTTACCGTGGCTGGTGTAGGTGGGCAGGTAGTCACAGACCCGGTCGTCGAGTGCGAAGGCGCCGCGTTCGACGAGCATGTGCACCACGGTCGTGGTGATCGCCTTGGCCGCCGAGTAGACGACGAACGGTGTCTGCGGAGTGACCGCGACCTGCTCGGTCCCGGGCGCATCGTCGGGCCCGTTGCCGCGGGCGTGGCCGATGGCGCGGTTCAGCACCACCTGACCGTCGTAGCGCAGGCACACCTGGATTGCCGGTTGCAGTCCGGCGGAGTACCAGTGCCGGGCGGCGGCCCAGATCCGTTCGATCGCCGCGGTGTCGAGGGCGTGCGGGTTCTCCTCGCCGATCGCGGTGACGGCGTCGAGATCGGTCGGAATCCGGATCCTGCCGTCGCTCACGGCTGCCGGTGCAGCGTGGCCGTGAGGTGGTGCTGCAACGGCTGCCCGACCGCAGCCATGAGCAGGGTGTAACTCAGGACATCGCCGTCGACCCGGATCGAACGCGCCACGGAGAAAACATCTTTGGCGGTGCTGGTCAGTCCGACCGTCGTGGAGGACAGATCGATCACGAGAGCGCCGCCGTCGGTGGTGACGGTGCCCTCGTCGATCTCGGTGACGCCGCTGGGCTGGGCGATCACCAGTTCCGCGCGTCCGGCGGCCGGCACCCGCAGATAGCCGCTCTCGGCGTGCATCGGGGCGCCGTCCTCGGAGCGGGTGCGCTGGGTGTAACTCAGGAACGGCTTGCCGACGTGCCCGAAGGTGACGTCCTCCAGATAGCCGAAGTCATCGATGGTCGGGTAGTCCCCGGATCCGCGACCGGCCCAGGTGCCGAGCAGCGGTGCCAGGATCGCGATACCGGGATGAAGGTCGGGCATGGTCTTCAGGCTAGAGGGGAGTCAGGCTAGCGGGCCGACCAGTTCGATCCAGTTGCCGTCCGGGTCGGCGACGAACATCCAGCCCATGCCGGGAACCGGGGCGAACTCGGCGGCCGGTTGCACGATCTCGTAACCGGCGTCGGCGATCTGTTGCTGGGCGGCGGTGACACTGGTGACCAGCGCGGTGATGTAGCGGATACCGGCCTGGGCCGGGCCGCCGCCGCGGGCGGTGGGTGCGGCCGGGGGCTCGTCGAGGACGACGAGTTTGAGCACGTTGGATCCGAGCGTGTAGCGCTTCATGGTGCCGCCGGGGAAGTCGAGATCACCCTGGAAGGGAAGTCCGAGGCAGCCCTCGTAGAAGGCGACCATGGCGTCCAGATTCGTGGTCACCACACCGATTTCGACAGCGGGAGCAAGCAATTCGATGGCCATCGTTGGACCGTACCGAAGACGGACGCACCCGTTCTAGGGTTTGACGCCGATGGTGAGCAGGTCCCACACCGTGCGGGTCCACAGCGGCCGGTCGGGCCGGTGCTGATCGGTGATCAGGAATCCGGCACCGGTGAACAGCCCGCGCATCTCCTGCGATGACGGGTTGTGCGCCGGACTCGACGGGCCGGTGATGCCGCGCAGCAGCTCGGGCAGCGGCGGACTGATGGTGGCCACTGCCACCAGACCGCCGGGGGAGAGCACCCGGTGGAACTCACGCATGGCGGCGGGCTGATCGAAGAAATGGAACGCCGACGTGCTGACGACGGCGTCGAGCACACCGTCGCCGAACGGCAGTCGTTCGGCCGGAGCCTTACGCCACCGCACCGCACCCGAGCGGACCCTGGCCTGTTCGAGCATGCCGTCGGACATGTCGACGCCGTACACCTCGTCCGGATGCAGTTCGTTCTGGATCCGGTCGGCGAGAATCCCCGTCCCGCAGGCGATATCGGCGATACGCATCGCACCGTGCTCACGAAGCTGGTCGATCACCTCGTCCTGGGACGGCCGGTACACCCACTGCTGCAGGAAGGGGAGGTCGTAGAGCGGGGCGGCGACTGTCCAGAACCGGGTGACGACGTCGTTGAAACGCCGACCGGTAGCCATGCGGCGAAGTATAGGTCGGTTACCGAAGGACGTTGCGCAGCTGCGTGATCCGGTGCGGACTGCGCGACAGCGCGGCGACCGCGGAGACGATGTTGGCAGCCGTCGGCAGCATCCCGTCCGGATCGCAGACGCGCAAGAGCCGCTGCACCTCGGGTCCGGCCACCAGCACCCAGTTCACCGCTGCCCGTGAGCAACGCGAGTGCAGGCGGTGCAGCAACGAGTAGCCGGCGGTGCCGAAGAAGTCGACCTCGGAGAGGTCCAGGACGAGTTGCCGGTAGCCGGCGGCGTGCCGCTCGATCCTGGCGCAGAGGTCCGAGGCGGTCGAGGCGTCGATCTCCCCGGCGGCGGCCACCAGAACGGTCGTGTCACTCAGTTCACGGGAGCGAACCCGATCCGGAGCGCCACGCCGACCCGGCTGTGGCGGAGCCTCAACGCAGCGGTTGTCGTTCGCGACGAGCATGGTGCCTCCCTCGGTTGAGAGCCCGACCCCGGGGCGCGGATAGGTGTTCGGAACGGCTGTGAACTCAACCTTCCGTCGAATTTACTACGGATTCAGTGGGAGTGCTACGGCCCACAGTGAAATCCCATATTTACTGCTCATAAGTCATTAAGAGAGTTAGCTATGAGTCGATTATGGCAGTCACTGCCAGAAAAAACCACGATTTCCGTAGGTGGACTACCGCCGGTCTGCCGGGGTGATCAGTATCGTCGTGCCGGAGATGAGCAATCCGTATCCCCCGCAGATGCCGCAGCGCGCGCCGTCCTGTTACCGCCACCCCGACCGGGTGACCTTCGTCAGCTGTAACCGATGTGGACGGCCGG
>JBPCSW010000122.1:0-7485 GCA_051006675.1 Fluviibacter sp. | reverse complement strand
CTCTATCAGTGGTCAACCTACGGCCGAATTGGCTATCACTTCTAGTACGCTCACTCAAACGGTAGCACTCCCACGTTCAAGGGGATCTAGAAGTAGCCTTACACGACTGCAATGGCTTCGCACGATAGCCCCATATAGCGGTTGTTTTTTGAGATAATCATGCGGATTGCGGGACAGCGCCGACTCTTTGGGTCAAGTTTGGGCTTTTTGAGATATTTTTCACCGAAGCATCTCTGATAACCATCAATTAAATCAACAGGTTAGGGCAATATTTTGGCTGGTCATAGTAAATGGGCAAATATCCAGCACCGTAAGGGTCGCCAGGATGAAAAACGTGGGCGCGTCTTTTCGCGCCTCGCCAAGGAAATTACCGTAGCCGCCAAAATGGGCGGGGGTGATATCAACTTCAACCCGCGCCTGCGCATGGCCATTGACCGCGCAAAAGGCGTCAATATGCCTGCCGACAACATCGACCGCGCGGTTAAAAAAGGCACGGGCGAGCTGGAAGGCGTTGAATACGTTGAACTTCGCTACGAAGGCTACGGCACCAACGGCGCCGCAGTAATCGTCGACTGCCTGACCGATAACAAAACCCGTACCGTTGCCGATGTGCGCCACGCATTCTCTAAGCATGGCGGCAATCTGGGCACCGATGGTTGTGTGGCATTCCAGTTTCAACATTGCGGGCAATTTCTATTTGCCCCGGGTACCGATGAAGCCAAACTCATGGACACGGCCATTGAAGCCGGCGCCGACGACGTGCTGACCCATGACGATGGTGCGCTCGAGGTGCTATGCCCGCCGAATGATTTTGGCACTGTACAGGAAGCGCTCACCGATGCTGGCTTTAAACCAGAAATGGCTGAGGTGACGATGCGCCCGCTCAACGAAACCGAGCTCACCGGTGACGATGCCGTCAAAATGCAGAAGCTGATCGACGCTATCGAAGGGCTGGACGATGTCCAGGCCGTTTACACCAGCGCTGTTTTTGACGAGGCCTGATCTCTTGTCGACGGTTACGCGCATTCTCGGGATTGACCCGGGTCTGCGCATGACCGGTTTTGGTGTCATCGAGATGCAAGGGCAGAAATTGCGTTATATCGCCAGTGGTTGCATCAAGTCTGACGGCAACCAACGGCTGCCCGAACGGCTGCACACGCTGTACGCAGGTATTACTGAAATCATTGGCACCTACAAACCCCATATAGCCGCTGTGGACCAGGTTTTCTCCAACGTTAACCCACAATCCACCCTGCTGCTTGGCCAGGCACGCGGCGCGGCGATTACGGCACTGGTTGCCCAGGGGCTGCCGGTGAGCGAATACACCGCCCTGCAGGTGAAGCAATCGGTTGTTGGTCACGGCAAAGCGGCCAAACAACAGGTGGCCCATATGGTGATGCGCCTGCTAACCTTGCCTGGCGAACCCGGCAGTGATGCCGCCGATGCCTTGGCCTGTGCTATCTGCCATGCACATGGCTCACAAGGTCTTGGCCAACTGGCCGCGCCAGGCCGGCGCCAGAAAGGCGGTCGCCTACTGGCACTGGCCGACAGCGAACTATTCAACAGAGCCACCATCAGCCAATCGGCGCCCGCCGCACGGAGAAGCACATCATGATCGGACGCCTAAGCGGACGACTCATCGCCAAACAGCCCCCTGCCATCATGGTTGACGTACAGGGTGTGGGTTATGAAGTCGACGTGTCAATGAACACCTTCTGCGAACTACCTGCCCTTGATGCGCCGGTCACCTTGCACATTCATATGGCCGTCCGCGAAGACGGTCATTTTCTGTACGGCTTTCTGAGCGACAGCGAACGTACCGCCTTTCGTCAGCTGATCAAGATCTCTGGCGTGGGCGCCCGTATGGCGCTCGCCGTGCTATCCGGGCTTAACGTTGATGAACTGGCAGCGGCCATTGCCCGCCAGGACGTTGCCTGCTTTACCCGCATTCCAGGCATCGGCAAAAAAACTGCCGAACGCCTACTGCTCGAACTAAAAGGCAAACTGGATCTGGTTGCTGGCAATACCGGAACCCTCGTAGCCGGCCAGCCAATGGCAAGCGATCCATTGCAAGACACCATCGATGCGCTCGTCGCTCTCGGCTACAATGCACGCGAGGCGCAAAGCGCCACAAAAGCACTTCCTGCCGGTGTCAGCACGACTGACGCCATTCGCCTTGCCCTGAAACAGTTGTCCGGTTTGATGTAACCGGCACAACCAAGGAACCTGCGCATGTATTCACCCGGACTACAGATCTCCCGCATTACGATCATCGCGCTACTTATTGTGGGCGTGATCTGGGTGTTGCGTCCGTTCCTATCGCCACTGCTCACAGCGCTGATTATCGTCGTCGCTACTTGGATGCCTTATTCCTGGCTGGTCAAAAAGCTCGGTAACCGTAAAACGCTCGCCGCAGCCATCATGACCTTGCTGCTTACTGTGGTGATTCTGATTCCGACCTTCTTCCTTGGCGGTCAGGTTACCAAAGCGGGTGCCATTCTGGTGGAAACCCTCAAGGATCGATTCCAAGGCGGCTTGGGCGATCCGCCGAGCTGGATGCTGGCACTGCCTTTGGTCGGCGAACACATTCAGACTTACTGGAACCACTTACTGAATGATGCCAACAGCGGGACGGAACTACTGCAACGGATTTATGAGCCGGCCAAGCGTTTGATTACCGCCATTGCGACTGGTGTGGTCAATGGCGTGCTGCAAATTCTATTAGCCATCTTTATTGCCTTTTTTGCCTATCGCGATGGCGAACAATGGTCGATGTGGCTGCGTAATGCGGCTCGCCGTCTCAGTGGCGACATCGGCACCCACATGGTCGACGTCGCTGGCAAAACCATCATCGGTGTGATGGTGGGCATTCTCGGTACGGCCGCCGCACAAGGCCTGGTGGCTTACATCGGTTTCAAGATCGCCGGCGTGCCTAATGCCGGCCTACTCGGCGCTGCCACCTTCCTCACCTCCATGCTGCCTGCCGGCCCCGTGCTGATCTGGCTCGGCGCTGCCTACTGGCTGTACGATCAAAGCCTCACAGGTTGGGCTATTTTTATGGTGATCTGGGGTGCCGCAGGCATCAGCAGCGTCGATAACGTGGTGCGCCCTGTCCTCATCGCCCATACCGCCAGCCTGCCTTTCCTGCTGATTGCACTGGGCACTTTCGGCGGCATCATCGGCTTCGGTTTTGTCGGCATCTTTATCGGCCCCACGCTGCTGGCGTTGGCCGTCGCCGTGACCAATCAGTGGTTGAACCACCGTAACAGCATCACGCATGCGGAGCGCCTGTGATCGAAACAGACGACTTTGCTGCGGGTGCCGAACGTCTCATCACACCCAATAGCGCTTCCCGACAGGAAGAAGCTCTAGAGCGTGCGCTACGTCCGAAACGTCTGGCTGATTACACCGGCCAACACAAAGTACGTGATCAGCTCGGTCTCTTTATCGAAGCCGCAAAAAAACGCGGCGATGCGCTCGACCACGTATTGCTCTTCGGGCCTCCTGGTTTAGGCAAAACGACCCTAGCGCACATCGTCGCCCACGAACTGGGCGTCAATCTGCGCCAGACCAGCGGGCCGGTACTCGAACGCCCGGGTGACCTGGCCGCGCTGCTCACTAATCTTGAACCACACGATGTGTTGTTCATCGATGAGATTCATCGCCTCTCACCGGTTGTCGAAGAAATTCTCTATCCGGCGCTTGAGGACTATCAGATCGACATCATGATCGGCGAAGGTCCGGCGGCTCGCTCGGTGAAGCTGGACCTACCGCCGTTCACACTGGTCGGCGCTACAACCCGGGCCGGCATGCTCACCAACCCGTTGCGCGATCGTTTCGGCATTGTGGCGCGACTCGAGTTCTACGCACCCGATGATCTGCAGCAGATCGTTGCCCGCTCCGCACGACTGCTGGAATTAGCGCTGGCAGATGATGGCGCGCTTGAAATCGCCAAACGCTCGCGTGGCACGCCGCGCATTGCCAACCGGCTATTACGTCGCGTCCGCGATTACGCTGAAATCCGTGCGCCCGAACAACAAGGTGGCATTAATGCCCGCACGGCCGATGCCGCACTGGCCATGCTGGATGTAGACCCGGTCGGTCTGGATCTGATGGATCGGAAATTATTACTCGCCGTCATTGAAAAATTTGGTGGTGGGCCGGTGGGCGTTGATAACCTCGCAGCAGCCATCGGCGAGGCACGAGACACCATCGAAGATGTACTGGAACCCTTCCTCATTCAACAGGGGTATCTGCAACGTACGCCGCGTGGTCGTGTCGCCACCAGCCGCGTCTATCATCACCTAGGCCTGCAAGCGCCTGCTGATGAAGGCAATATCCCGCTCTGGCAAGACTCGGAGCAACGTTAAAATGACCACCTTTCACCATCCCGTACGTATTTATTACGAAGACACCGATGCGGGTGGCGTGGTCTATTACGCCAACTACCTGAAGTTCTTCGAACGGTGCCGTACCGAATGGTTGCGCACATTCGGTCACAACCAGACGGATCTGCTTGCGGCCGAAGACATTGTTTTCGTTGTTAAATCGGTGCACGCCGATTACAAGCGCCCTGCCCGATTAGATGACAGCCTCGAAGCGGGGCTGAAACTAACGCACCTGGGCAGAGCTCAAATGCAATTCGAGCAGTGGGTCGATCGCCTCAACGCCGATGGCACCCGCGAAACCCTCGTCACAGGGGGCGTCAAGCTGGCCTGTGTCAACCTGAAGACCCTCCGACCCGTTTCCATACCTGTATGGCTACATAGCCAACTACAACCTAGCGACGCATCATGACTCCAACACAAGACATGTCCATCCTTAGCCTGGTGCTTAACGCCGGCGCCGTCGTGCAGGGCATCATGCTCCTGCTGCTCATTGTTTCCTTCATGTCGTGGTACTACATCTTCCTAAAGTGGATGACGATACGCGCAGAAAAGCAAAAAGCGACCGAGTTCGAACAATCCTTCTGGTCGGGCAGCAGCCTGAACGATCTGTACCAGGCCGCACTTAACGACCGACACAATGCCGGCGCCCTGGAACGGATCTTTGAATCGGGTTTGCGCGAATTCAACAAACTACGCGATCAACACCTCCTGGAATCCAAAGATATTCTGGATGGCTCTCGCCGCGCTATGCGCGCCACTTACCAGCGTGAACTGGATCGCATCGAATCGCACCTGGCTTTCCTTGCCTCAACCGGTTCGGTATCGCCCTACGTTGGCCTGTTCGGCACTGTCTGGGGCATCATGCACGCCTTCCGCGGACTCGCTAATGTAGGCCAGGCTACTCTGTCATCTGTGGCGCCTGGCATTGCAGAAGCCCTGGTCGCTACGGCCATCGGCCTATTTGCCGCTATCCCGGCCGTTGTTGCGTATAACCGCTTCTCGTACGACATCGACCGCCTGGCATCGCGCTTCGAATCCTTTATGGAAGAGTTCTCGAACATCCTCCAGCGTCAGATGAAGTAAGGGTGCTGCGCAATGCGTAACCGCCGTAAACTTAAAAACGAAATCAACGTCGTTCCCTATATCGACGTGATGCTCGTGCTACTGGTGATCTTTATGGTCACCGCCCCGATGATGCCTACCGGCAACATCGATCTGCCCACAGTTGGCACCGCAGCAACACCGCCTGCCGCGCCGATTGAAGTAAGCGTCCATGACGATCGCAGTCTCACCATTGTGGACCGTGGCACTAACGGCAAAGAACAGCCGGTCACATTGCCGCAACTGACTGACCAACTGCTCACCATGCAGAAGGGCAACCCGGACACACCGGTGTTAATCGCTGGCGCCAAGAACGTGCCTTACGAAGCCGTGCTGCAAGTGATGGATCAGCTACAACGCGCCCAGGTTAAGCGCGTTGGCCTACTTGTTGCGCCTACCGGCAAGTAAGCGGAGCGGTTACGTTGTCGTTGCCCCATTTTCTGTCGCGTTTAAAAGCGTACTGGAATGGCCATCGCTTTGCTGGCGATGGTACGCGGGCGTTCGACCCGGCAGCAGAAGAAAAGGCGCGCGAACGTCGTGCGTTAATTCTAACGATTGCCATGCACCTGTTGCTGGTGCTCTTCCTCGTGCTGAGCATCAACTGGAAAAACAGCGAGCCCACGGCCATGCAGGCTGAGATCTGGACGCCACAGCAGTTAGCAGCCGCCACAGCGGCGGCTCAACGCGAATCACAGACTTTTGGTGATCCGGCACCACAACCAGAGCCGCCCAAGCCAGAGCCCACACCACCGAAACCCGAACCAAAGCCCGAGCCGAAGCCGGAGCCAAAACCACAGCCCAAACCTGAGCCTGTGAAGACCCCGCCAAAGCCAACGCCTGCCCCTGCCAATCAGAAGGCAGATATCGCTATCAAGCAGGATAAAAAGCCGGAAAAGGATAAGACACCCGAGAAGGTGCCAGACAAGAAAGACCCAAAAGCTAAGGACGTTAAAGACACCAAAGAAGACAAGAAGAAGCCTGATACTAAAGATGCCAAGAAAAAAGCACAGGATGACTTTCTTGAAGAGCTGAAGCGCGAAGAGCAGAAAATAGCCGCTCAAAAACAGCAGGCCGCCCAAAAGCAGCAGGCGGCTGCCGCTGCTGATGCGCGAGCACAGCGAGAAGCCGCTATGCGCGCCCAGGCTGGCGCTGAAGCTAAAGCAGCCGGTGCAGAACGCGCCAAGGGCGATGATCGCAGCTACCTGGCCAAACTAAAAACCAAGATCCGCGGCAATGTGATTCTGCCGCCCAACCTGCAAGGCAATCCGGCAGCCATCTTCCGAGTGACTCAGTTGCCCTCGGGTGAAGTCCTCGACGTGAAGCTTATTAAGTCTAGCGGCAACCCACAGCTAGATACCGCTGTAGAACGTGCGATTCGCAAATCCTCGCCACTGCCGGTCCCGGAAGGCCGCGCCCCTGACCGGGTGCTTGATATCACCTATCTCCCTTTTGAAAAACCGCCGCAGTAATTCTCAGACACCGTTAAGTATCGACTGACTATAATCATCCCCATGAAAATGCCTACACTACTATCGCGCACGACCCGTGGCCTACTGGCAGCACTATCATTGATTACGCTCATAGCCACTCCGGCATTCGCGCAACTCAATGTTGAAGTCGTGGGTGCCGGAGCCCAACGCATCCCCGTAGCGGTACCTAATTTTGGTGGCGATGAGGGTTTGGGCAAAGAGATTGCTACCGTGGTACGCAACGATCTAGCCAGCACGGGCCTGTTCAACATCATCAACACCGACTCGCTCGTTGCAGAAGAAAATAGCGCTGTCGATTTTGCAGCCTGGCGTTCGCGTGGCGCCGATGCATTGGGCACCGCCACAGCGACCCGCCCTGGCGGCCAGATTGAAGTGCGTGTACGCGTTGCTGATATCGTTAAGCGCGGCTCCCTAGGCAACACCACCGTTACCGTACCGGGCAACCAGATGCGTCTGGCTGGCCACAAGGTCGCTGACTTTATCTACCAGAAGCTCACCGGCCAACC
>JBPCSW010000121.1:0-5788 GCA_051006675.1 Fluviibacter sp. | reverse complement strand
CATTTCACCCTTGGCCTTGGTTTTGCTGCGGCGGCGCGCTTCAGTTTTAGGTTCGGGTTCGGCATTGACGACTTCCTGACCCTGACGGGTATGAAAGTGGCTAGGCGGTTTACTGGCGTGGAAAGGCATGGTGATTTCTATTGGTCTTCGTATTCGATACGGGGCGTGTTTTGCCGCTATCATACCAACCGAACATAAAATCCATGATGATCGCCCCATGACCAGCCACGTTGCAGACGTTTCAACTCACAGCCATCTCTTCGCCCACACCCGTGAGGCCTTGTCCCGTATTGCAACGGATGTGCTTGATCTGGCCAAAGGTGGCGGTGCTTCGGCCTCGGAAGTCGAAATTTCCGAAGGCTTTGGGCAGAGCGTTAATGTGCGCCAGGGCGAGGTAGAAACGATCGAGCACCACCGCGACAAGCAGGTTGGCGTTACGGTCTATCTGGGGCAACGCAAAGGTTATGCCTCTACCAGCGATTTTTCGGGTGAGGCTTTGCAGGCAACGGTACGTGCCGCGCTAGATATTGCCCGGTTTACGGCAGAAGACCCCTGCGCAGGCTTGCCGGAGGTCGCGCAGTTAATGCTTGGCCCGGTGCCAGATCTGGATCTGTTTCATCCATGGACACCATCAGTGGAAGCCGCAGTGAATCTGGCACGCGAATGTGAAGCCGCTGGTTTGGCCTATTCCCCATTGATTCAGAATTCCGAAGGCGCGTCGGTATCAACCCATCAGGGTCATTTCATCATGGCCAACAGTCTTGGCTTTTTAGGGGGCTACCCAACTAGTCGACACAGCATGGGCTGCGCTTTAATCGCGTCAGACGAAAGCGGTATGCAGCGTGATGACTGGTACGAATCGGTACGCGCGGCAACGCAGTTTCCGCCTGCAGGCGACATTGGGCTAAAAGCGGCGGCGCGTGCAGTTGCGCGGCTCGGCGGGCGCCAGTGCCCCACCGGTGAAGTGCCGGTGATTTTTGAAGCACCCATTGCGTCGACTATTGTGGGAAGCCTGGTGCATGCCGCTTCTGGCGGCGCGCTTTATCGCAAGAGTTCGTTTCTGGAAGGTGCGTTGGGCACAAAAATCCTGCCCGACTTTGTGGTGCTGGAAGAGCGTCCGCTGTTGCGTGGCGGTCAATCGAGTGCACCGTTTGACGGCGACGGCCTGGCAACGCGTGATCGTGATGTGGTGCGTGCCGGTGTGCTGGAAGGCTATTTCCTGTCGGTTTATAGCGCGCGTAAATTGGGTATGGCGCCTACGGCCAATGGCGGCGGTAGTCATAATCTCTTCTTGCGCGACACACGTGCTGCGCATCCGGATCTCAAGGCGTTGATGAAGGCCATGGGCACCGGTCTGGTGGTTACCGAATTGCTGGGGCAGGGCGTGAATTACGTGAACGGCGATTATTCACGTGGCGCGGCCGGCTTCTGGATTGAAAACGGTGAGATTGCCTATCCGGTGGAAGAAATCACCATTGCCGGAAATCTCAAGAACATGATGCAGGGCATTGTGGCTATTGCGGAAGACCGATTGAGCCGAAGCGCCAAACAATCTGGCGCCATTCTGATCGATCGCATGATGGTGGCAGGCGCCTGATGCGCTGTTGCATCGTCCGTCATGGAGAAACTCCCTGGAATGCCGATCGTCGGCTGCAGGGTCATCAGGATATTCCGCTCAATGCCCTAGGTTTGTTGCAGGCCGAGGCTGCTGGACAGTATTTGCTCCGGCGGCATCTGCAAAGGCCTTTTGCCGCTGTAGTGAGTAGTGATCTGTTGCGTGCGTATCAAACGGCTGAGGCCGTGGCTAAGGCCTTGAACATGCCTGTGCAGGGCGAGTCTGCGTTGCGAGAGCGACATTACGGGCTGTTTGAAGGCAAGACACCTAAAGAAGCGGCGGATTATGACCCGGTTGCCTACGGAGCACTGGTAGAGCGTGCAGATCTGGCGGCAGCACCCGGGACGGCTGAACCCTTACAAGCCATGCTGGAGCGCATAGAACATTGCCTGTTAGATCTGGCGCGGGTTTATGCCGACCAGGCGGTCATTATTGTTACCCACGGGGGGGTTCTGGATATCTTGTACCGCCGGGCTATGGGGCGTGCTTTGACAGGCCCTAGAGATGCGCCAATCCCCAATGCCGGCCTGAATTGGCTTGATATCGAGGCTGAAGAGCAGGGTTTGCGCTGGACAATGGTGGCTTGGGGTCAAACCGAACACCTTTCAGACGCCAGCCGCGACGAAATCCTGTAAAATCACGGCCTTGGCTAGTTTCGGCTATTGCCGTAGCCACCGATTTCTGTTTTGTCCGATTTTGACTGAATCCCGAGGTTTCTTATGTTCTCTGCCCGCGACACCCTGCAGCAAGTTGATCCCGAACTCTGGCAAGCCATTCAGGCTGAAGACCGCCGTCAGGAAGATCACATCGAACTGATCGCTTCGGAAAACTACGTTTCCTACGCCGTTATGCAGGCGCAAGGTTCGCAGCTCACCAACAAGTATGCTGAAGGCTATCCGGGCAAGCGCTATTATGGTGGTTGTGAACACGTAGACGTCGTTGAGCAAATCGCGATTGATCGACTGAAGGCACTGTTTGGTGCCGATGCCGCAAACGTGCAACCAAACTCCGGTTCGCAGGCTAACCAGGCCGTGCTGATGGCATTTGCCAAGCCGGGCGACACTATCATGGGCATGAGCCTGGCTGAAGGTGGCCACCTGACCCACGGTATGCCGCTCAATATGTCGGGTAAGTGGTTCAATGTTGTGTCCTACGGCCTGAACGAAAAAGAAGAGATCGATTACGACCAGGTTGAAAAGCTGGCGCGTGAACACAAGCCAAAAATTATCGTTGCCGGTGCCTCAGCCTATGCTCTGCGTATCGACTTCGAACGCTTTGCTAAGATCGCCAAAGAAGTCGGCGCCATCATGTGGGTAGATATGGCCCACTACGCTGGCCTGATCGCCGCAGGTTATTACCCGAATCCAGTGCCGCACGCTGACGTGGTTACCACAACGACACACAAGACGCTGCGCGGTCCACGCGGTGGTGTGATTCTGATGAAGGCCGAGCACGAGAAGGCGCTCAACTCCGCGATCTTCCCGGGTCTGCAGGGCGGCCCGCTGATGCATGTGATTGCCGCTAAGGCGACTGCGTTCAAAGAAGCCGCAACACAAGGCTTCAAGGATTATCAGGAACAGGTGCTGAACAACGCCCGTGTTATGGCCCGTGTGCTGGGTGAAGAGCGTGGTCTGCGTGTGGTGTCGGGGCGTACCGAAAGCCACGTGTTCCTGCTCGATCTGCGCAACAAGAACATCACCGGTAAAGAAGCAGAAGCCGCTCTGGGCCGTGCGCACATCACCGTTAACAAGAACGGCATTCCAAACGACCCACAGAAGCCTTTCGTGACTTCAGGTATTCGCATCGGTTCGCCAGCCATGACTACGCGTGGTTTTACCGAAATCGAGGCTGAGCAGATCGCGCATCTGATTGCTGATGTGCTGGATGCGCCGAACGACGAAGCTGTTCTGGCTAAGGTGCGTGATCAGGTGTCTGCACTCTGCAAGCAGTTCCCGGTTTACGGTAAGTAAAGCGGATCTGGACGCGGCGCGATGAAGTGCCCATTCTGTAGCGCGGACGGTACGACCGTTATTGAAACGCGCGAATCGGAAGAGGGTCACATCGTCCGCCGTCGTCGGCGTTGTGGTCAGTGCGAAAAGCGTTTTACCACGCATGAACAGGCCGAAATCCAGTTTCCGTTTATTGTTAAACGGAATGGATCGCGCACTGAATTTAGTCACGACAAGCTCGCCGCCTCTTTGCAGCTGGCCCTACGTAAGCGTCCCGTAACTGCAGAGGCTATCGACTCCGCGGTATCACGTATTGAAGAGAAGCTCCTGGCACTGGGTGAGCGTGAAGTCACTTCGCAGCAAGTCGGTGAGCTGGTCATGCGCGAACTCAAGAAGCTCGATAAAGTGGCTTATGTGCGCTTTGCTTCGGTGTATCGCAACTTCACCGATATTGATGAATTCTCCGAAGTGATTCGCGAGATCTCGCCGGTCGTCTGACCGACGTATGTAGAGACGGGTCATGCCCGAACCAACAATTCACACGCCTAATGCTGCTGATAGCGCCTGGATGGCGCGCGCGTTGCAGCTTGCAGCTCATGGGCTCTACACCACCGGTGTGAATCCACGCGTGGGTTGTGTATTGGTTAAAGACAACCAGATCATTGGCGAAGGTTGGCATGAACGCGCGGGCGAAGGCCATGCCGAAGTGATGGCGCTGCAGGATGCTGAACGCCGTGGCAACGACGCAAAGGGCGCTACCGCTTATGTAACGCTCGAACCCTGTTCGCACCATGGCAGGACACCACCTTGTGCTGAGGCCTTGATTAAAGCCGGTGTTAGCCGTGTCGTGGCCGCGATGGAAGATCCCAATTCATTGGTGGCAGGTAAAGGCTTTACGCTGCTCCAGGCGGCTGGCATTGAAGTTGCCGCACCATTAATGGCCGCCGAGGCAGAAGCGCTGAATGTCGGATTTATAAAACGGATGCGTCAGGGGTTGCCCTGGGTGCGTCTCAAGATGGCCGGCAGTCTGGATGGCCGCAGTGCCTTGGCCAATGGCCTGAGTCAGTGGATTACCGGCCCGGAAGCACGAGCTGATGGGCATCGTTTTCGGGCTCGGGCGCAGGCTATTATCACCGGCGTCGGCACGTTGATTGCCGATGATCCTCAATTGACGGTGCGGGATGTGTCGGCGCCTATTGGTCAGTGCACCGGGGAAGCTTTGCCATTAACGCCGCCTCTACGCGTGGTACTCGATAGCCACCTGCGCATGCCTGTGACCGCAAAAATTCTGCAGGGCGGCTGCCTGATTGCAACGGCCTCGACAGATCCTGATAAAACCCGGGCGCTGCAAGCTGCAGGTGCTGAAGTGGTGGTTGTTCCAGATGCCGACGGCCGGGTCGATGTTGCTGCGTTGCTGAACGTGCTGGCCCAGCGCGGTGTCAATGAAGTACATATCGAGGGCGGTCCACGATTGAGCGGCGTATTCCTCAAGGCGGGGCTGGTCGATGAGATGCTTGTTTACATGGCGCCATGCATCCTCGGCAGCGATGCCCGGGGCTGGTTCGATGATCTGAATCTGACCGCGCTGGATCAGAAGGTCGAGTTCAGGCTCCAGGATGTGCGCATGGTGGGGGCGGATCTCCGTATCATTGCCCAGCCTGAAAAATAGCTAACCTATTGAATTAGTTGACGCTGCGGAGAATAAGCCTAATAATCTCCGCATGAAAAGCGGAGATTGTCGTTATGTCTGGCAGCAACCTGAGTGGCCGCATTGGGTTTACGAACCCAAGCGACTAATGCCGCTGCTTGACCAGGTGCATCAGGCACAGGGTCTGTTGCGCGGCCGATTGCATGATCTAGGCATGGATCAGCAAGATCAGGCCAATCTACGGGTGCTCACGGAAGACGTCCTGAAAACCAGTGAGATCGAAGGTGCCTTGCTCAACCCGGAATCGGTACGATCATCCATCGCTCGCCGCCTCGGTGTCGATATCGGGGCCTTGGCACCAACAGACCGCCACGTTGAGGGGGTGGTCGATATGGTGCTGGATGCCACCAGTAACTACCAAACGCCGCTCACTGTGCAACGCCTATTTGCCTGGCATGCTGGCATGTTTCCGGTAGGCCAGAGCGGTCTGAGCAAAATTCGCACGGGGGATTGGCGCGATGATGCGCATGGCCCCATGCAGGTGGTGTCTGGCCCGATGCATCGTCCCAAAGTGCA
>JBPCSW010000120.1:0-6365 GCA_051006675.1 Fluviibacter sp. | reverse complement strand
GTCATCGCTATGCGCCAGAAAATGTTTGATGCACACGGCGCCATCAAACCGGATGCTTTCGACTTAAAACAAGATCCGGGTGGCATTATCGATGTGGAATTTATCGTGCAATTCCTCATCCTCGCCTACGCCCACACGTATCCCGATCTCACGGACAACCTGGGCAACATCGCCCTGCTGCATCGCGCTGCCGAACACGGGCTGATTGATTTGCCGCTTTCCGAAGCCGTACAAACGGCTTATCGTGAATACCGGCGCTTACAGCACACCAATCGTCTGAACGATGACCCCAAGGCGCGCCTGTCGATTACGCCGGAGCTAAGACCACATATTGATGCCGTGCTGGCTCTCAAGCAAAGCGTCTTTGGGTAGGGCTATTTAAGGTTGAGGCGCTTCTTTGAGTTGTGCCTCAACCCAGAGGTTACGGCATGCTGTTTCGCGAATAAATAGCGCAGCTGCCAATCCAAAGAACGCCAATGCCACCACAATCGATAAGCCGAAACGAAAATCGCCCAGCGTATAAACACGAACGCTGTTCACAACCTCGCCAGCCCAAACCATATCCATCAGCACCCCCACCAGCGGTTGCATAATCGCAGCACCAAAAAAACCACCGACATTGGCAATAGACGTCGACATACCGGCTAACTGCGGTGGATTCACTTCTTTGGCACAAGCCCAGGTCAGGCTGAAACCGGCTGTGCTAAACCCCATCAGAAAGCAGAGTGGCATCGTAATCACCGTGTCCAGTGATCCGCCCCACCACCACACGCACCAGATTGCACAATAAACGCCGCTGGCAACCACCAGTATCGACTTACGCTGGCGGATACGATCCGAAAGAATACCCAACACCAGACAGCCAATCGCAAAGCCGGCATACATCAAAGACAAATGGGTCGCCGCAATATTACGGCTATAGCCGTGAATCTGCGTCAGATAAGGCATGGCCCACAGACCGGCAAACGTGAAATAGCTGCCGCACAAACCCAGATTGGTGAGCGCTGGCGCCCAGGTTAAACGGTTTCGGATCACCGAAAGCAAACCGCCCATCACCACCGTACGATCCACCTTAACGCCGCCCATTGCAGCGCTACCGCGCATCATCCACCACGACAAGGTGCCCAGCACCAGTGACGCTACGGCAACGGCGACAAAGACATTACGCCAACCGAGCTCGGTCGCAGCAAACGCCAGCGGCACCCCGGCCATTACTGAACCGATATTGCCGATAAAAACACCCAGGCCCGTCAAAGAAGCAAAGCGCCGCTCTTCAAAGCTCAGCGCAATGATTTTCAGCATGGCAATAAATGTCACCGATACACCCAGCCCCACCAGGGTTCGACCAATCAAAGCATGCGTTAACGTATCTGCGAGGCCAAACCAGAGGCTACCGATAAACGATACGATACCGCCCAATAAAATAATCCGGCGTGGCCCTAGCGTATCGACCAATACGCCGGTCGGCACCTGCATGATGGTGTACACATAAAAATAGGTAGCGGCCAGCACACCCAGCGAAGCCGCAGTTGTATCAAAGGCCTGCGATAGATCCTGGGCAATCGATGCGGGGGCAAACCGTTGGAAAAACGACAGCGTATAAGCCGCCATCACCACTGCAAAAATCACAGTGGCCTGACGGGTTGTCGATGTGCCCGAACCCGGTTTCATAACTTACTGCTTACCAGTACTACCAAAACCACCTTCGGCCCGGCTGCTTTCTGTAAAAGCATCAACAATATTCATGGAGACCTGAAGCACCGGAAACACAACAAGCTGCGCAATCCGGTCTAGCGGATTAATTTCAAACGCGGTGTCACTCCGATTCCATAGGGATACTTTAATCTCACCCTGATAATCCGAGTCAATCAAACCCACCAGGTTACCCAGCACGATGCCGTGCTTATGCCCCAAACCTGAGCGAGGCAAAATCATCGCTGCCAAGCCCGGATCAGCCAGATGAATGGCAATACCGGAAGGGATCAACACGGTTTCGCCCGCATTTATTATCAAGGGCGCCTCGATACAAGCACGCAAATCCAGCCCTGCGGCACCCGGGGTGCCATAGGCGGGTGGGCTATCGTGCAAACGGGCATCAAGAATGCGGACATCAATACGGTGCATACATCGTTTCCTTTATTGCTTATTCAGTCGTGCTGCCAATTCATCGACAAGCCGTCTGGCTAATACAGGCTTCGACAACGGTGGCAACGGATGGCGACCCGACTCATCGTAAAGCGTGACACAGTTATTTGTCGTGCCCAGGCCATCACTCACCAGATTACCAATGACCAGCGGCAGTCGCTTACGCAAACGCTTGGCCTCAGCATAGTCATCCAGATTCTGGCTCTCTGCGGCAAAGCCCACACAATAAGGCGCGGCAGGCAAAGAAGCCACTTCGGCCAGAATGTCCGGATTGGGCGTTAGCGCAATCGTACGCCCGCCGTCGCCAGCTGTTGATTCTGTTTTCTTGAGCTTGTGCTCGGCCGCCTCAAGCGGGCGGTAATCTGCCACAGCGGCCACACCTACGAATACCTGAGCCTGTGCAATTTCACCCATCACCGCCTGACGCATCTGTTCGGCCGTTTGCACATCAATGCGCTTTACGCCAAACGGCGTTGCAAAGCCTACAGGGCCACTCACCAGCACAACATCAGCACCCGCTTGCGCAAATGCACGCGCCATGGCAAAACCCATCTGCCCTGAGGAGAGATTGGTGATACCGCGCACGGGATCGATGGGTTCAAAGGTCGGGCCTGCCGTCATCACAATCCTTTTTCCGGCCAACTGCTTAGCGGTCAAAGCACCAATCACCGCCTCGGCCAACTCACACGATTCCAGCATGCGGCCTTCGCCCGTTTCGCCACAGGCCTGTTCGCCTACCCCGGGCCCCCAAATAGCGATACCATCGTTTTCAAGAAGTTGCTTGTTACGTTGTGTTGCCGGGTTCGACCACATCTGACGGTTCATTGCCGGCGCAATCACTAGCGGACAATCCCTTGCCAGCACAAGCGCCGACAACAAATCATCAGCCCGACCCTGAGCGACTTTTGCCATAAAATCAGCTGACGCTGGTGCTATCACCATCAGATCAGAAGATCGGGTCAGATCAATATGTGTCATACCGCCGCCCTTTTCCGGATCCCAGGCATCCACGGCCACCGGGTTACCCGATAGCGCCTGAAACGTCAGCGGTGTGACAAAGCGCGTTGCTGCTTCCGTCATGACCACCACCACATCGGCACCTGCTTTTTTGAGCAAACGTACCAATTCCGCGCATTTATAGGCAGCAATGCCACCCGTAACGCCCAGCAGGATCTTTTTACCCGTCAATTCGTTCGAAGTTTGCACGCAAACCATCATAGCCAAAGCCTTTTTGTTAAGTATCGCCCTTAGGCGCTCTTGGTTTGGGCTATTCTATCCACATTTAGCATTCAGGCGGGTAGTTCATCTTTTGACCCGGGTAATTAAACCCAGCAGATAGAGGCACGCATGAGTTTGACCGATAGACCCAGCAGTGAGCGGCCACGCGAAAAGCTATTACAACGCGGGCCAGAGTTTCTATCCGATAGCGAACTGATCGCCATACTATTACGCACAGGCCTACCCGGACAGGATGCCATTGCCCTTGCCCAGGCACTCATAGAGCGCTTTGGTGGCCTCTATGGCTTATTGTCCGCTCACTCTTCCGAACTGACTAAAACATTGGGGCTTGGCCCGGCCAAAACCGCACAACTGATTGCCGTCCTGGAATTGGCTCGGCGCACGCTGCGTGAAGAAATGAGCCAAGGCGTGTCGCTTTCATCGGTCGATAGTGTCCGTCGTTATCTAAAGCTCAGCCTAGCTAACCTGCCTTATGAAGTGTTTCATGCGCTCTGGCTAGATGCACGTAACCGATTGATTTCTAGTGAAGAACTGTTTCGCGGCACCCTCACCGAAACCAGCGTTTACCCGAGGGAAATTGTACGTCGCGCCATGTATCACAATGCCGCCGCCGTTATCTTTGCCCACAACCACCCCAGCGGCATCGCCGACCCCTCTGGTGCAGATGAACATCTGACAGATGCCCTGCAACAGGCGCTAAACCTCATTGATGTCAGGCTTCTGG
Source organism: Fluviibacter sp. (assembly GCA_051006675.1). Lineage (GTDB taxonomy): Bacteria > Pseudomonadota > Gammaproteobacteria > Burkholderiales > Rhodocyclaceae > Fluviibacter. The sequence goes on along the minus strand of JBPCSW010000120.1, from coordinate 2,257 downwards.
ATCACTTTATCGTTGCCGGCCTTACCGATCCCTACTCATTTAGCGAGCACGGCAAACTGACCTAAATCGCCTAAAAACGGGCAATCTACGTACTGCTTGTCTTTTTTATAGTTTTTGCCTTATAATCATCGGCTTTCCGTTTGGGATAACAGGAGTCAATCATGGCACGCGTTTGCCAAGTAACGGGCAAGGGCCCGATGGTGGGAAACAACGTTTCTCACGCCAATAACAAAACGAAGCGTCGCTTCCTGCCGAATCTGCAGTACCGCCGTTTCTGGGTTGAAACCGAAAACCGCTTCGTACGCCTGCGCGTATCGAACGCCGGCCTGCGCCTTATCGACAAGAAGGGCATCGAGACTGTTCTCGCTGACCTGCGCGCCCGCGGCGAAGTTTAAGCCGCTCACCCGAATCTAGGAGAACACCATGGCCAAAGGCGGACGTGAAAAGATCAAGCTCGAATCGAGCGCTGGTACCGGTCACTTTTACACCACTACAAAGAACAAGCGCACCACGCCTGAAAAGCTGGAAATCACCAAATACGACCCGAAAGCTCGCAAGCACGTGGCGTATAAGGAAACCAAGCTTAAGTAAGCTGCGCGCGTCCCAAACGCAACAAAGCCCACCCTTGCGGTGGGCTTTGTCTTTGGTGCTGGCTACCGGCACTCACCGGTAACCCACCCCCAAGAACACTAACCTGCCAACTTGCTCTGGAACATCAGACCCGCGTGCTCTCGCAGTGCATGATACTTGATGGTTTTCCAGCGTTCGGGAATGACCAGTTCACCCTGGTAAGACGCTAGGAACGTAGGCGCTTCAACCACGTCATAAGCAATACGGTAGGAGTTGAAATCAATAAATTGCTTTAGTTCCGCCGGATCATCGGCCGTGACCCAACGTGCCAAACGATGCTTGGTTGGCATCAGGCGAGCCTCAACGCCATATTCGTGCTTGAGACGATGCGCCACGACTTCAAACTGCAGCGTACCTACGGCACCCAGCAGCAACGAGCCGCCATCGTGCGGTCTGAATACCTGAATGGCGCCCTCTTCACCGAGTTGCATGAGTCCGGTACGCAATTGTTTAGCGCGCATCGGATCGGCCACTTCCACAGCCTGGAAAATTTCTGGCGCAAAGAAGGGCAAGCCCGTGTACTGAAGCTTTTCGCCTTCAGTCAGCGTATCGCCCAGTTGCAGCAGACCATGGTTGGGAATACCGATAATGTCACCGGCGTAGGCTTCTTCAAGCAGCTCGCGACGTTGCGACAGGAATGACATGGCACTGGCGGTACGAATGCTCTTACCCGTACGACCGATCTTGAGCTGCATACCCCGTGTAAACTTACCCGAGCAGATACGCACGAAAGCAATGCGGTCTCGGTGTGCCGGATCCATATTGGCCTGCACTTTGAAAACCACCCCTGAAAACGCCTGCTCTTCCGGGTTAACAACACGCTGAATGGCGGCACGCGGCTTAGGCGCAGGTGCCAGCGCTGATAGCGCATCGAGCACTTCTTTCACGCCAAAGTTGTTGATGGCTGAACCAAAGAACAGCGGTGTTTGCTGACCATTCAGAAAAGCTTCTTTATCGAATTCTTCAGAAGCGCCGCTAATCAGTTCAACCTCCTGCTGCGCTTGTTCAAATTCCGCGCCAAAGCGATCTGCCAGTTCCGGATGATCAAAGCCCTGCAGCGTTTCTGATTCAGTCTCGACGCGATCCTTACCCGAACGGAACAGACGCATCTGGTCGTTACGAATATCGTAAACACCAGCAAAGCGCTTGCCCATGCCTACCGGCCAGGTAAATGGCACGACGGTGAGCTTGAGTACCTTTTCAATTTCATCCACCAGATCCAGCGGGTCTTTCACCTCGCTATCCAGTTTGTTGATAAAGGTAATAATCGGCGTATTACGGGCACGACAGACTTCCAGCAAGCGCAATGTCTGCGGCTCAACACCATTGCCTGCGTCAATCACCATTAATGCCGCGTCCACCGCCGTCAATACACGATAGGTATCTTCAGAGAAGTCCTGGTGACCCGGTGTATCCAGCAGATTAATCACGCAATCGCCATACTCCATCTGCATGACAGAACTGGCGACTGAAATGCCACGTTGCTTTTCAATGTCCATCCAGTCCGACGTTGCGTGCCTATCCGATTGTTTGCCCTTTACCGAACCTGCGGTCTGTATTGCTCCGCCGTAAAGAAGAAACTTCTCGGTCAAGGTTGTTTTACCTGCGTCGGGGTGAGATATAATGG
>JBPCSW010000119.1:0-3201 GCA_051006675.1 Fluviibacter sp. | reverse complement strand
ATGATTGATGGCCTGGCGCTGGGTGAAACGACACCAGGGCCATTGATTATGGTGGTGGCCTTTGTCGGTTTTGTCGGCGGTTATCTGAACGAGGTGCTGGGGCAGGGCGCGCCCTTTCTCTCAGGTGTCGTGGCGGCATTGATCGTTACGTGGTTTACCTTCTTGCCCTCGTTTGTGTTTATTTCGCTGGGCGGCCCTATCGTGGAGGCGACCCATGGCAATGTGAAGTTCACGGCACCACTCACGGCCATCTCAGCTGCGGTGGTCGGCGTGATTTTGAATCTGGCCTTTTTTTTTGGTTACCACACGCTGTGGGCGAACGGATTTGGTGGCGGCATTCTCGGCGGAATGGATATCATGGCGGCGTTGATTGCCTTCGCGGCTTTTGTGGCGCTTCTCAAATACAAAGCCAATGTCCTGGTGGTGATCGGTGCCTCGGCGTTGACCGGTTTGCTGCTAAAGCTGCTGGTTGGCTGAAAGCAGCCCCGGTGATGCCACACCGGTAAGCCTATTAAAGCTGTGTGATTGAATGTGCTATTGTCGAGTCGCAAAGTCCGGGATGAGCACAGTACGATTTGGATAGCGGAGCGATCATGAAAAAAACGTTAATTGCCATGGTTGGTGTGCTCTGGTTGGCCTTATTCCCATACAGTCAGGTTCTGGCGCAGGAAGGTTCGGCTGGTGTGCCTGCCATGCAGGCCAGGCAGGTGGCGCCCAATGTGTATTACGTTGAGGGGCTCTCTGAGCTGGGCTCGTCGGCCAATCAGAACTTTATTTCAAATGCCGGTTTTGTTGTGACGCCCGAGGGCGTGGTGGTGATTGATGCGCTCGGCTCGCCCGAGCTGGCGCGACGGCTGATTGCGCAGATTCGTAAAGTGACGGATAAGCCGATTAATACGGTGATCGTCACGCATTATCACGCTGACCATGTGTATGGGCTGCAGGTGTTCAAGGGTGCGGGCGCGCGCATTGTGGCGCACGAGGCCTCGGGCGAGTATCTGAATTCGGACACGGCACGGTTACGCCTGGAGGCCTCGCGTCAGGATCTTTTCCCGTGGGTCGACGAGAACACCAAGCTGGTGCCTCCGGATGCGCCGATCAATGGGGCCAGGAAGCTGGTGGTGGGCGGCGTTGATTTCGAAATCATTCCGGTGGGGCCATCGCATATGCCGGATGATCTGGTGGTCTGGCTGCCACAATCGCGGGTGCTGTTTGCCGGGGATTTGGTTTTTAGAAACCGCATTCCGTTTGTGGGCCAGGCCGATAGCCGCCAGTGGATCGAATCGCTCAATAGCTTGCTCAAATTCCCGGCCAAGGTGATGGTGCCTGGACACGGCCCCGCATCAACCGACCCGAAACAGGATATGACGTTGACGCGGGATTATCTGATGTATCTGCGTCAGACCATGGGCAAGGGCGCGGCCGAACTATTACCTTTTGACGAAGTCTACAAAAGTACCGACTGGCGTCGTTTCGAGAAAGTGCCGCTGTTCAAGGCGGCTAACCGCATGAATGCCTACAACACCTATCTGCTGATGGAGCGTGAAGGGCAGTAATGGTTCCGGTTTTTAGTGCAACGTCGCACGCAATGATTTTGCTTTGATGTCTTCATCAAAAGTTCGTTCAAGACCCGGTGGGTTTTGGGCCCAGGGATAGCCTCTCAGCGCACGGTCATAGGCATATTGATAGAGCGCTCTCATGTACTCTGGGTCAAATTCAACTTTTCGCCCGACTTTAAAGTCGGGGCCAATAAATGCCAAATTGAAGCCAACGTGGTCTTTTTGAGTCGTTTGATAGATCTGGTATATATCACCAAGTCCCTGCGCCTGGATGAGCTGTGATATGGAACGTTTGACGACGCTAATCGTGCTCCGCTCAACATCCTCCTTGTCATTATCAAGACGAGAGTTTCGAATGATGTAAGCATCACGCTTCTTTTTTCGGATAACGCCTGCCGCGTCTGCATTTTTGGCGGCAGCCGTTGGATAGAGAAAGACCTGGGCGCTCACGCCGCCATCAACATGCATCTCATGATAGGTCTCGCCATCAACCGCGACGTCGAACATGACCGGGGGGAAAGCGCCGGGAATGGAAGCAGAGGCCAACATAATCTTACGAAATAGATCGAGTGCCTCCGGGGTGCCGATGTTCGCAATTTTCCCCATATTCCAGACGACAGGGATCCCAGCGTCAATGTTTGTGGTTCCGATGAGAAGCCAGCGACCATTTGCCTGGTGTTCATAGGCTACTTTGCGCATGAATTCGGCATCGACATATTTTCCGATCAGATCGAATAGTGGCGCCGTATCAGCAATGCCGTCATCTGTGAAAACAGAAAGTAGCCAGCGCATCTTGTAGATTTGGTCAGGGCTTGTCTGGGTGTAGACGTACGTCAGAACGGGATCATAGTCTTTACCGAGGTAGGCAAAGGGTGCTAACAGGGCACCAGTACTGACCCCCGTCACCAAATCAAACTTAGGGCGATCTCCCTTTTTGCTCCATCCGACCAGCAATCCGGCGCCAAACGCGCCGTTATCACCACCACCCGACAATGAAAGATATTTCCCGCTACCAGGTTCGGTACCTAGACGTTTTTGATCTTCCATCAGATCGTTGACCATGGCAGTTACGCCTGCTTTGGTCGATATCAGATAGCGTACGTTTGGCCAATCAGGAATTTGTGCCTGCATGTAGTGCTGATCAGGTGCTGAGCTTTTGCGCTCAAGCGATGCGCAGCTGGCAACCAATATCGTGAGTGCCAATGCGAAAAAAATCCGAACGCTAATCATGCAGAAATATTCGATGAGGTTCCGCGTCAGCTACCTGACAAGACACTCGATGATTGGGAATGATGGCAATTTTGCGATATCAGACGCCACAAAAGGCTACCAAAACATTCTAAGTCGAAAGGAAACGTCGATTTAGTAGTCTCAGGTAGCCTTCAATAGCCGTGAAATGGTGGAGGCGGCGGGAATCGAACCCGCGTCCGAAAGTCCGCGACAAGCAGTTCTACATGTGTAGTCCGGTCAATTGAATTTAGTCCTGGCGCGCCGGCCGAACAGGCTCGCTTCAGACGATTCACTAAATTTTCGAGTCGGACCCCGTGACATGGTCAAACCTTATCTCGTGTTCATGATCCCGGTGTAGCTTTCGCTACCTGACCCATGAGCAAGTCAGTTCGGGAGCCAGCTGCAATTAAGC
>JBPCSW010000118.1:0-6770 GCA_051006675.1 Fluviibacter sp. | reverse complement strand
CCCTTGATGTGCTGGTCAACCGGTCGCGCGCCAATAGCGCAGCCACCTGGTAGAGATACCTTAGCTTCACCCCAGCGGGCAACAAGCGGACCCAGAACCAGAATAGAGGCACGCATGGTTTTAACCAGTTCGTAGGGGGCTACTGCCTCTGTCAGGCCATTCGCATCCAGCGTTACCCCAGCTTCAGCCCCGTCTAATGTCGATGCCACACCCATATTGGTCAACAGACGGATCATCGTGGCCACATCATTCAAATGTGGCAAGTTCGTCAGCACCAGGGGTTCTCGCACCAGCAAGCTGGCGCACAGAATCGGCAATGCCGCATTCTTGGCACCGGAAATACGAATTTCACCTTCGAGACGGGCGCCGCCCTGAATCAGTAACTTATCCACGTTGTGCCCACTCCTCTGGGGTGAAAGTCTGCATCGTCAAAGCATGTACCAGCTCATCGCGCATGGCATCGCCTAGCGCACCGTACACGGCCTGGTGACGTCGTACCCGTGCCAAACCCGAAAAGGCTTCACTCACGATCAGCAATTCAAAATGACGACCATCACCATCCAAAACCAGGTGAGACACGGGCAACTTTGCCCGTAATGCCGCTTCGATGTCTTCCAGACGAACCATAACTCAACCTCATTAAGTGCGCAGCTTGTAACCGCGCACCAGCAAAACAAAACTCAATAACCCGATAATCGCCGTAAAACCAAGCGCAATGGCAAAGCTGAGCCAGGGCGAGGCATCGGAAACTGCAAAAAATCCATAACGGAAACCATCAATCAGATAGAACAGCGGATTCATCCGGGATAGCTCCTGCCAGAACGCAGGTAGAGATTGTACCGAGTAGAAGACGCCAGACAGCATGGTCAGCGGCAGAATTAGAAAATTCTGGAAGGCAGCCAGTTGATCGAATTTTTCTGCCCACATCCCGGCAATCAGTCCCAACGCCCCCATCAGAGCCCCACCCAAAAGGGTAAAAGCCAGTACCCACAGGGGTTCTGCCATCGCTAACCCACTAATCCAGCAGGTCGCCAGCAACACCCCACTACCCACAACGGCACCCCGGATCGTGGCCGCCAGAAGGTACGCAACAAAAAACTGCAAGTTAGAAATCGGCGTCAGCAGGACAAAAACCAGATTCCCGGTAATTTTTGACTGAATCAGCGACGAAGAGCTGTTGGCAAAGGCATTCTGCAGCACCGACATCATGACCAGACCCGGAATGAGGAAGGCCGTATACCGCACACCATGCACCTGGACGTGGCTATCGAGCACCTGAGAGAAAATCATCAAATAGAGCAAAGCAGTCAGCACAGGGGCGCAGACGGTTTGAAAGCCCACTTTCCAGAAACGTAGAAGCTCCTTGCGCAACAGGGTCAGAAACGCAGTCACGCTTTGCCCTCTTTTCCGTTGCCCATGAACTTGAGGAACGCGGTTTCAAGATCCGGTGGAGAAATGCTCATGTCTTCCAAACGACAACCGGATTCTCGCAACGCTGCCAGTACCGATTCAATATCGGACAGCTCATCCAGCGTCCACTCCCACGATCGATTAACGTCTGGCACGGCTTTAGCCGAAGCTGCCAAAGCAATTGGCAACCTCCCCCCCTCGGCCAGACGCACCGTGAGTCGATGTTTAGCAAATTGCCGAATCAGCGTTTCTGTTTTTTCCAGGGCACAGATTTCACCCGAACGCATCAGCGCCAAGCGACCACAAAGCGCTTCAGCCTCTTCCAGATAATGCGTCGTCAGAATGATGGTGTGCCCATCCCGGTTCAGGCGACGAATAAAATGCCATAAGCCTTGACGCAAGGCGACGTCGACACCCGCTGTAGGCTCATCCAGAATAATCACCGGTGGTCGGTGCACTAACGCCTGGGCGACTAGGACACGGCGCTTCATTCCTCCCGACAAGCTGCGCATGGAATGATCAGCTTTATCCGATAAATCAAGCTCAGACAGCAACTCATCAATCCAGGCATCATTTTTCTGGATACCGAAATAGCCGGACTGCAGTCGCAGAATCTCGCGCACAGAAAAGAACGGGTCAAAGACCAATTCTTGCGGGACCACACCCAAAGCACGTCGAGCAGCCCGGTAATCGCTTCGCGTATCGTGGCCGAGGATACGAATACTGCCCGTATCCTGACGACAAAGCCCTGCCATACAGGAAATTAAGGTTGTTTTACCGGCACCATTAGGGCCCAACAAGCCAAAAAACTCTCCCGCCTCAATTTCAAGGGAAACATCACGCAATGCGTTTACGGGTTTTCGCGGGCGCGCAAAGGTTTTAGCAACCTGCCTGACAGATACCGCAGGAACGCTCACTGCTTAAACAACCCGAAACAGCGTCTGTAAGCCGTACAAATCACTTAAAGCACGCAGCGCCGGTGGCGCATGATGCACAGTCACCGTTGCACCGCGGGCAGATCGGCTGCAGGCAAGCAACACCGTTAATGCTGAAGAATCCACCCGACCAACAGCCGCCATATCTACATGCAAGATATGATCAGAACCAGCTATAGCGCGCAGCAGACCCGGCACTTCGGCGACAGTCATATCGCCACGAATCTCCAGACGCTCTCCGTTATCGTGTCGCTGTATACCCATCATGCCATAGCGCTCAGGAGGCCTTACTCTTCTGTTCCAGCTGTTTGTTTTTTTCGGCCAGCATTTTGATCAGACCATCCACCCCATTGGTATGGATCTCCTGTGAAAATGCATCACGATAGTTAGTAATCATCGACACACCAGCCATAGTGACGTCATAAACTTTCCAGCTATCGGTCATTTTTTCCATGCTGAAATTCACATCAATCGGCTTCGCCCCCGGTTTTACAATCAAAGTTTTAACCACCACACTTTGATCATCCGGATTTAATTTAAAAGGTTTGTATTCAATGGTCTGATCTTTTTTAATACCAACGAAAGCGTTGGCAAAGGTACGAACCAGCAGTTTACGAAACTCGTAAATCAGTTGATTTTGCTGTTCAGGTGTCGCTTGACGCCAATCTTTTCCAACCGCCAGCCGTGTCATACGATTGAAATCAAAGTCTTTAAGGATCGACTTTTCTGCCCAATCAATCAGCTTGCTGATATCGCCTTTTTTCAGCGAGGGATCCTGATTCACGTAGATATAGGTTTCCTGCGTGATCTGCTTCACCAACTGATCAGGCGGCATAAGCTCTGCCTGAGCGATCGTTGCAAAAAACAGGCCTGCCAACAGGAAAAACTTGCGGAAGTGCAGCAACATCATAAAACTAGGCTTTCTGAGTAACGAATGCTTTCATTCTACTGCTGAGCAGTCGCGCCGTCATTAGTGTCAGCTTTAGACGCAGCTTCATCATCAGCATCCAACCCCGGCGGGGCGCCGTCATAAATAAGATTCAAGCGATTCTGCATAAAGGCATCACGCAGATAACTGTATTTATCCGTTGCTGCTTCTTCAATGATCTTTTCCGCTGGCAGCAGATTCGCCCGAGTATTTAGGAAACGCACACCCCATGCGGTGTAATAAGCGGTAGGATCCCGAAAAATCAGATCAATCGGGCTCGCAGCAATATCTGCCGCCCAACCAAAGGTATCTCTCACATCGCTCGGGCCAAGGATCGGCAACACAAAATAGGGCCCGGGAGGTACGCCCCAACGGCCGAAGGTGACACCAAAGTCATTATCGCTTTTGTACCAACCCGCATTACCAGCAACATCAAAGAGGCCACCAAAACCCAGTGTCGTGTTAATTACTACACGGCCTAGATCATTAAATGCCTGCTCGCCGCGACCTTGCAAGAGGTCATTAACGCCAATCATGACGTCACCGATGTTCGAAAAGAAGTTTGTTACCAGAATACGCAGTGGTTCCGGCAGTATGAAGTCATAGCCAATCGCTACCGGTTTCACCAGCACAGTATCAATCGCTTCATTCACCTGGAACATGCCCCGGTTATAACCCTCCCAGGGGTCGCGCGGATTAGCCTTCTCCGTTGTCGCACAACCGGTCATCAAGGCTGCCAACAGAACTGCGGCTACCCACTGACGCATATTGAATTTACTCAGCACGCGCATCCTTCTTGCCTTCCGAAGCCTTGTTAAACAAAAACTGGCTAATGAGTTTTTCAAGAACAATCGCCGACTGTGTTTTGGCAATCGTTCCCCCCGCAGTGATCATTGTCTCATCTCCACCGGCATCCAGGCCAATATACTGCTCTCCGAGCAATCCGGAAGTCAGAATGGATGCAAACGTATCTCTGGGGAACTGGTACTGACTGTCGATTTTGAGAACGACATTGGCTTCGTAAGTTTGAGGGTCAAAGCGAATCTCGGACACCCGCCCGACCACCACGCCAGCACTTTTAACGGGCCCACGTACTTTGAGCCCCCCAATATTGTCGAATTTAGCGGTGATTTCGTAAGTCGTAGCAAAACTGCTGGCTGAAAAATTACTCACCTTCAGCGCCAGAAAAAGCACGGCAGCAAAGCCAATAACCACAAAAATACCTACCCAGAGATCCATTACCTTGCGGTTCATCATAAGCCTCGGAACATAAAGGAAGTCAGCACAAAATCTAAAGCCAGTATAGCTAGTGCAGACGTCACCACAGTCCGGGTAATCGCACGTGATACCCCTTCTGCAGTAGGAACAGCATCAAAACCTTCGAATACAGCGATGAGTGATACGGCAACACCAAAGACGATGCTCTTGATGATGCCATTACATACATCATTCACAAAATTAACATTGGCCTGCATCTGTGCCCAAAAGGCACCTTCATCAACACCGATGAAGACCACCCCGATTAACCAGCCGCCAAAAATGCCCGCTGCGGTAAATAGTGCCGCTAACATCGGCATAGACAAGACGCCACCCCAGAAGCGGGGTGCAATAATCCGAGCCAGCGGATTAACGGCCATCATATCCATTGCCGTAAGCTGCTCTGTAGCCTTCATCAAACCCACTTCGGCGGTAATCGATGACCCCGCACGTGAAGCAAACAGCAAACCAGCAACTACGGGACCCAGTTCACGCACCAGAGAGAGCGCCACCAGAATACCCAGCGCCTCGGAAGATCCATAGCGCTGCAGGGTGTCATAACCCTGAAGGCCTAACACCAGCCCGACAAACAGACCCGAAACCAGAATAATGATGAGTGACAAGACACCACTTGCATAAAGCTCGCGCAGCAATAAACGTGGGCGACGGAAAGTTTCGCCCGAATGCGCTAGCAATGCGATGAAGAAACGGGCGGCGAAGCCAAGTCGCCACACGCGGTTAATCGTATTACTACCGATAACCCTAAAGAAGCGCTCGAGCATATTCATTTAAGCGCCCCTGCCAACAACTGCTCATCCAGCGTTGGCGCCTGATAATGAAAGTGCACCGGACCATCTGGTTGCGCATGTACAAACGGATAGACATAGGGATCTGACGAAACCTTAATCTCTTCAGGCGAGCCAGACCCAACGACCCGTCCCGCCGACATAAAATAGACATAGTCCACAACAGCCAGAGACTCATGCACGTCATGGGTCACCATCACCGAGGTTGCACCCAGGGCGTCTGTAAGACGGCGAATCAGTGTTGCGATAATCGAGAGGGAAATCGGATCCAGTCCGGTAAACGGCTCGTCAAACAAAATCAATTCCGGATCCAGCGCCACAGAGCGTGCCAGCGCCACGCGGCGCGCCATGCCACCCGACAATTCAGCAGGCATCAGCTGTGCTGCGCCACGTAGCCCTACCGCTTCCAGTTTAAGCAGCACCAGATCACGTATTGCGGACTCAGGCAGCTTGGTATGTTCGCGCAGTGGAAAGGCAACATTGTCGAAAACAGTGAGATCGGTAAACAATGCGCCAAACTGAAAAAGCATCCCAGTGCGACGGCGCATATCGTAGAGATCTCGCTCACTCAATCGAGCGACTTCCTGACCCGCCACCTTTAAGCTACCCCGACATGGTTTGATCTGACCACCGATCAAACGGAGCAGCGTTGTTTTACCGCAACCGGAACCACCCATAATGGCCGTCAGCTTGCCCTTGGGAAGCTGCATATTGATCCCTGAAAGAATCTGGCGATCGCCGTAGGCGAAGTCTAGGCCACTGATTTCTACATAGGGAAAGGTCATTAAACGACGGGTCTCTCAGTCATGATTAGCTCACTTTAAGATTCTATCACCGACACAGCGCCAAGGACCTCCCGGCTAAGCCATTCGAACACAGAAAAACCCTTTAAAAAAAGCAACTTATTCACTAAAACACAATGCTTCATTGCTAAAATCCGAAATCATTAAATCTACGCCAATACCTCTGCCCCATGACCATCATTACTGACCTGCCCTTACCGGATTTCGAACACAAACTCGTGCGCCCAGAGGATCTGGCAAAGCGCGTTGACACGTTACCTCGGCCGGTCGTATTTACTAATGGCTGCTTCGATATATTGCACCGGGGTCATGTCACCTATTTGGCACAAGCACGCGCCCTCGGCGGCTCGTTGATTGTTGCTGCAAACAGCGATGCTTCCGTCAAACGACTAGGAAAAGGCGATGATCGCCCCCTAAACCCACTCATCAACCGCATGGCGGTGCTCGCGGCACTGGAATGCGTGTCTCTGGTCACCTGGTTTGATGAAGACACACCGATTGAGCGCATCCTGGATTGCAAACCGGACATTCTCGTTAAAGGTGGCGACTGGGCAGTCGACAACATCGTCGGCGCACCTGAAGTGCGCGGCTGGGGCGGCAACGTGGTATCGATTCCGTTCCTGCACGATAC
>JBPCSW010000117.1:0-4661 GCA_051006675.1 Fluviibacter sp. | reverse complement strand
TTGCGGTAAAATATGCTATACCAATAATTCCCGCATTCACTGAGACGCACCCAACCAGATTAATACCGAGGTCAGCAAGAATGGGCCGGTCATCAAAAGCCCCAGCACGGCTACAGCCAGGACAAAACGCCATTTCGCAGTTAAATCACGTAAAAACATCAAACCACCTTCAAACTTCCAAAATTACGAGGCTAGCGAAAACATCAAGCCGCAAGAAATTCTCTGATCTTCGCGACCAGATCTTTCGTTGAAAATGGCTTCAGCATATAGGCATCTGCTCCTAATGCCATACCCTTTGCCTGCTCGGTATCACGTCCTTTAGCCGTCAGCATAATGATGTGAGGTTGTCTGATAGCACTATCCGCACGCAGGATCTCACAAACCTCGAATCCGGATTTTTTAGGCATCATCACATCCAGCAAAATCAGGTCTGGTGCAAAGCTGCGCACCTTATCGAGCGCCGCATCGCCGTCGCCCGCTGTATCGACCTGGAATCCTTCTTTCTTTAGCAGAAACTCCAACGACATCAGGATATTGGGTTCGTCATCAACAATCAGAATTTTATGGGTCATGGTGTACTCCTTTTGTGTCATTCCTGCACTAGCGGAATCGTGAAATAGAAGGTCGATCCAGAGGCAATGGTGGTGCCATCCGACCGGGTTTCACCCGTTGAACTCTCGACCCAGAGTTTGCCGCCGAAGTGTTCAACAATTTCGCGACTGATAGGCAGCCCCAGACCGGTACCCTGGGGTTTATCCGTCATGGTATTACCGCCCTGGCGGAATCGTTCGAAGATGATGCTCTGGTACTCCTGCGGAATGCCGGGGCCATTGTCATGCACCGATACTGTGGCAATGCCATCCGCCGTTTTCAGGCTTGCGGTAACCAACCCCGCTTCGGCCGGCACGAACTTCACGGCATTGGAGAGCAGATTGATAAATACCTGTTTGGTGCGATCTCGATCCACATTCACCTGCACTGGCGCATCGCCAGCCGGCAGATCCAGCAGAAACTCAGCGCCCCGCTCCCGGAAGAGGCCGGCCATCGACTCCGCCGTATCGCTGAGCAGATCGCGTAGATCCAGTTCTGCCATATCCCATTCGACACGCCCCGACTCCAGCTTAGCAAAATCCAGTATCTGGTTAATCAGGCGGGTCAGCCGCTCAGCCTCACCCACAATAATGCCGAGGAATCGTGTGCGGTCTTCAGCGGCCATCTCCGGATCATCATGTAGCATCTCGGAAAAGGCGCGGATTGAGGTCAGGGGCGTCCGCAACTCGTGCGTCACCGTGGACATGAAGTCATCTTTCAGACGATCCAGCTCCAGCAGCTTGTCATTGGCCTCGCGCAAGTCGCGTGTGGCGGCCTCCAACTCAGCTGACTTACGCTCAAGCTCGCGCGAATGGGCGCGCACCTGGGATGCTTCATCGAGAATATTGAGCACTTCGTCGAGTCCCAGCTCTTCTTCCTGAACGACTGAACTCACCATGACGTGCGCACTGGCCGAACCAATCGCGCCGGCTAGTTGGGTTTCGGAAAACACCACAAAGTCCGCATCGGCCTGGAGATTAGCGATCTTGCCCAGCCCCCGGCTACGCGCATACTGCTGCAAACGACTCTGCGCCTGCTTCGGACCCAAGAACCGTTTGAGCAACTCGATCAGCGCATCGGCCGAGGCCGTACCGCGCCAAATGCGGGTGGTCAGCTGGGTACTGCTATTGATGTTAACGAACTGGTTGGCAGTCGCTACCTCATTGGCATCCTGCCGGGTCATGATCGACACGGCAAAATAGGCGCCCACGTTAAAGAACATGCTCCAGAACAGTGTGTGGGCAATCGGGTCCAGTGAGGTTAGCCCGAAGAGGCCATGTGCGCCCAAAAGATTCAGGCCGAAGGGGCCTTCGGTAATGAAGCTGCTATCAATCCAGCCAGAGCGCGCAAAAGAAGGCAACAACGCGGTATACAGCCAGAGACTGAAGCCCAAGAGTAAACCTGCCAATGCACCTTTGCGATTACCATCCTTCCAGTACATACCGCCCAGCAATGATGGCGCAAACTGAGCCACCGCCAGAAACGAAATCAGACCGATCGACACCAGCGCATAGGCCTCACCTGCCCCACGGAAATACAGATAACCCAGCAGAAGCAGGAAAATAATGGTGCAGCGACGGATAAGCATGATCAGACCACTCAGATCTTTGCGGCGTGAGAACTCCGAGGCATTGCGAAGCAGGAAAGGCACCACGAGATCATTAGAAACCATGGTCGCCAAGGCAATTGTTTCAACAATCACCATGCCCGTAGCTGCAGACAGACCACCTAGGAACGCCAGCAGTGCCATCGCAGAATTACCCTCGGCTAGCGGCATAGTGAGCACTAGGGTATCTGCAACAAAAGGCTTGCCTTCAAAGTGCAGCATGCCGGCCAAGGCGATAGGCATCACGAATAGATTGATCAGCAACAAATAGAGCGGAAATAGCCATACGGCTCGACGCATGTGGTTTTCGTCAACGTTTTCAACCACCGTAATCTGGAACTGGCGGGGCAACATCAGAATCGCTAATCCGGAAAGTACCGTCAATGAGAACCAGTTCGTGTAACTCACGGAATCCGGTTGCAACAAGTTCGCAATTTTCGGGATGATCTCGGCGCGCGAGAAAATATCGGCAAGGCCATCATTAAGGAACCAGACGACATAAACCCCCACCGCCATAAAGGCGACGAGTTTGAAGAGGGATTCAAAGGCAACCGCCAACACCATCCCTTCGTGCCGCTCTGTCACATCCAGATGTCGTGTTCCGAACACAATCGTAAAGGCTGCAAGAATGATCGCAATGATGGCGGTCGAATCGGGCATGAAGGCCAGCGCTTCTAGCGCATCCGGAATAAGCGCTTCGGCATCATCAGGGAACAGAATGCGCAGGCTGTACGAAATAGCTTTCAACTGTAGTGCGATGTAGGGAATGATGCCGATCACAGCAATCACCGTCACTAGTCCAGCTAGCAAGGGGCTTTTGCCGTATCGGGCAGAAATGAAATCGGCGATGGATGTGAGACGCAATGTCTTGCTGATGCGAATCATTTTGAGAATGACTGCCGCAAACAGGAACATGATCGTCGGACCAAGATAGATGGTCAGAAAACTAAAACCGCCGGTAGTGGCTCGTCCCACGCTACCGTAAAAAGTCCATGAAGTGCAGTACACGGCAATGCCCAGGGCATAGACCGTTGATGTCATCACCGAACGTCCGGCATCCGCACGGCGATCCCCAAAGCGTGCGATGGCGAACAATGCGCCTAGATAAACGAAAGTCAGCAGGCCAACCAGCCAGGAGGCGATCATGGCTTAGGCAGCTCCACATCGGAAGACGCGCGAAATAAGCCACGGCGCCGCGGCTCGGCAGCCAATCGGGCCAGCACAATAATTAACAACCAGGCACCGAACAATCCCACATAGAGCGCTGGCACTGAGAATAGATGACCACGAAACAGAGACAGAATGGGATAGTTGAATGCCAAAAGCGCCAGCGCACCAACGATGGCGAGCTTGGGCACACTTTTCTGTATCCCTTTGGGCATCATCTGCTCCTATTACCAAATACTCGAATACTTAAAGTGAAAAACCGGCGCAGTAACCCACGCCGGCTTCTCTGTTTGTTACAACTCCGTCTGTAAACAGACTGAAGTTGCTGGCTGATTCTTAGGATCAGCTCTTAGCCCGGTATTTAAACCGGTGAAGGGCCACCCTCCTCCGTATATCTTTAGTAGCCCATCAATTCGGCGTGCGGCTCTCCAACCGCACGCCGAACCCCATTAACCCTTGAGCTGTTCAAGAATCTGTGGGTTTTCCAGCGTCGAGGTATCTTGCGTGAGTTCCTCACCCTTAGCCAGGGAGCGGAGCAGACGACGCATGATCTTGCCCGAACGGGTCTTCGGCAGGTTGTCACCAAAGCGGATGTCCTTCGGCTTGGCGATCGGACCGATCTCCTTGCCAACGAAGTCCGACAGTTCCTTGATAACCTTCTTCGCTTCGTCGCCTGTTGGGCGCGGGCCCTTCAGAACCACGAAGGCCACAATGGCTTCACCGGTCAGGTCATCTGGACGACCCACCACGGCAGCTTCAGCGACCATCGGGTTAGCAACCAGTGCCGACTCGATTTCCATGGTGCCCATACGGTGACCCGATACGTTCAGCACGTCATCGATACGGCCCGTAATGGTGAAGTAACCATTTTCGGCATCGCGGATGGCGCCGTCACCGGCCAGATAGAGCTTGCCACCCAGATCTTCTGGGAAGTAGGATTTCTTGAAGCGATCTGGATCACCCCAAACCATACGAATCATCGATGGCCAAGGTTTCTTAACAACCAGAATACCGCCCTGACCCCAAGGCACTTCGTTACCGGTTTCATCAACAACGGCCGCCTGAATACCCGGGAACGGCAGTGTGCACGAACCCGGTACCAGTGGCGTTGCGCCCGGCATTGGGGTAATCATGTGACCACCGGTTTCGGTTTGCCAGAAGGTATCAACGATTGGGCAGCGGCTGCCACCAACGTTCTCGTAGTACCACTCCCATGCGGTCGGATTGATAGGCTCACCCTCAGAACCTAGCATACTCAGGCTCGTCAGATAGTACTTGTTAGGATGCACAGCAGGAT
>JBPCSW010000116.1:0-14878 GCA_051006675.1 Fluviibacter sp. | reverse complement strand
TTGCCCACACCGGGCATCGCTTATCTGACCCGGGCGCTGCGCCTTCAGGCCGGGGTAGTGATTTCTGCATCTCATAACCCGTTCCAGGACAACGGCATCAAGTTTTTTTCGGCGGATGGGAAGAAGTTGCCGGATGATGTGGAGCGTGCGATTGAGTCGGCCATCGATGCGATGGATGGTAAACCGATGCAAACGGTTGAGCCAAAGGATCTTGGTCGTGCACGCCGTATTGATGATGCCGCCGGCCGTTATATCGAATTCTGTAAGAGCACGGTCCCTGCCAGTTTTGATTTGCGTGGCTTGAAGATTGTGGTGGACTGCGCCCATGGTGCGGCCTACCACATTGCTGCCGAAGTTTTGCACGAGCTGGGTGCGGACGTCGTCGCTATTGGCAATATGCCTGATGGGGTAAACATTAACGAAGGGGTGGGCGCGTTGCACCCCGAGCTTCTGGCGTCCACGATTGAAGCAACCAGTGCGGATTTCGGTATTGCGCTCGATGGTGATGCAGACCGTCTGGTGATGGTTGATGCGTCAGGTCGCGCCTACGATGGTGACCAGATTCTCTATGCCATTGTTCAAGAGCGCTTGCTCGACGGCCCGGTGGCTGGTGTCGTCGGTACCTTGATGACGAATATGGCGCTGGAACAGGCGCTCAAAGCACGGGGCGTTCAATTCAAGCGTGCGAAGGTGGGCGATCGCTACGTCATGGAGATGCTGGCGGCAGAAGGGTGGCTTTACGGCGGGGAGAACTCGGGCCATATTCTGGCGTTGGATCGACATACCACTGGCGATGGCCTAGTCTCGGCGCTACAGGTGCTGTTCGCGCTCAAGCGCTCTGGCGGTACGCTGGCAGAATTGCTTGGCGGTTTGGCTCTATTCCCGCAATGTATGATCAATGTGCCTGTGAAAGCCGGGTTTAACTGGCAGGATCATGCGGGTGTCGTTGCTGCTGTTGAAGCCAGCGAAACGCGTTTGGGTGGGAGAGGCCGTGTGCTTCTACGTCCTTCTGGAACGGAGCCTGTTTTGCGTGTGATGGTTGAGGCAGAAGCGGGTAACTTATCCCGAATAGAAGCAGAATCCATCGTTGCTGCCGTGCGTGCTGCGCTTTGAGTCATTGACCGGATGTCCGCAAGAAAATAGAATCTAGGCCGTAAACGGGCGCTCTCCAGTGTGTGAGCGCCTTTTTCTCGTATAAAGTGCAAATAGGATCAGTGATGACGATCGTCAGAACACCGCTGGTAGTAGGCAACTGGAAGATGAATGGTGCCTTTGACGCAAACCAGTCATTGCTGGAAAGTTTGCTGCGTGAGCTTGCACAGAAACGTTTACCCGAAGTGGGTGTTTGTGCCCCATTCCCTTATCTGGCACAGGTAGGCGCCTTGTTGGCCAATACCCCAATCCTCTGGGGTGCCCAGACCGTCAGCGAATATCGTGCAGGGGCTTATACAGGGCAGGTGAGTGCACCGATGCTCAAAGACCTGGGGTGTGCCTATGTCATCGTTGGACACTCCGAGCGCCGTCAGTACTGTGCGGAAACCGATGATGGTGTGGCGCGCCAGGCAGTTGCCGCTCTCGATAGCGATCTCATGCCGATTATTTGCGTAGGTGAGTCAGCCGAAGAAGAAGCGGCAGGACAAACTTTGGCTGTAATTGATCGTCAGTTGGCACCGGTATTGTTGGCTTTGGCCGGCGTGGCAGACGAGGGTACAAGCGTGGTGATCGCTTATGAACCTGTTTGGGCAATCGGTACCGGTAAAACCCCAACCGCAGACGGTGTTCAGACAGTTCATGCGCATATCCGGCAGCGCCTTGTAGCGGCTGGCATGGTGCAAACCCGAATTCTTTATGGCGGCAGCGTTAAGGGAAGCAATGCAGAAGTCTTGTTTGCTTTGCCGGATGTTGATGGGGGGCTGATTGGTGGCGCTGCCCTGGATGCCTTAGATTTCAGTACAATCTGCATCGCTGCGGCAAACCGCATGGTGTAACAACCGGATTTTTCAAGAAAGAGAAGTAGGCAATCAGATGGATATTCTTTACGTAGTCGTTTTGGTCGTAAACATTGCTTCAGCCCTGGGTGTGATTGGGCTGGTGCTGATGCAGCATGGTAAAGGGGCGGACATGGGCGCAGCTTTTGGTAGTGGCGCTTCGGGCAGCTTGTTTGGAGCAACAGGTTCTGCCAATTTTCTTTCGCGCTCGACAGCTGTTCTGGCGACCATCTTCTTTGTGACAGCGCTGATCCTCGCCAATCTACAATCTTCGCAAGCGAAAAATGCTGGAAGTGTCATGCAAAGCAATGTAGAATCCACCCCCGTTACTGCTGGTGCTGCGAGTGTTCCTACGGATGGCAAAACTGCTGATCCGGAGGGTGCGTCGAAGGCCAAAAACGTACCTCGGTAAGTTGCTGTTTTATTGGCAATAAATCGAACAGGAATGCCGACGTGGTGAAATTGGTAGACACGCTATCTTGAGGGGGTAGTGGCGTAAGCTGTGCGAGTTCGAGTCTCGCCGTCGGCACCAAGACTAGTTGTTCGTCTTGGTCGTTTTTTGGTTCAAATTGTTGTGCGTCATTTGGCAAACTTTAGGTGGCTTGATGCTCGAAAATTACTTTCCGATTTTTGTGTTCATTGGGGTAGGCGTCGCCGTTGGTGTTTTGGGCCGACTGCTGAACCATGTGCTTGCACCGAACAACCCCGATATTGAAAAGCTCTCCGCCTACGAGTGCGGTTTTGAAGCTTTTGAAGATGCGCGAATGAAGTTTGATGTTCGCTACTATTTGATCGCTATTCTGTTTATTCTTTTCGATCTGGAAATCGCCTTTCTGTTCCCGTGGGCAGTGGTGATCAAAGAGATCGGCATGGCCGGTTTTATCGCTATGATGGTGTTCTTGGGCATCTTGGTGGTTGGCTTTATCTACGAGTGGCGCAAGGGCGCCCTTGAGTGGGAGTAAGCGATGTCGAAGATTCAAGGCGTCCTTAACGAAGGTTTTGTTACAACAACTGCTGACAAAATCATCAATTACTGCCGTACGGGTTCGATGTGGCCCATGACCTTTGGTCTGGCCTGCTGCGCTGTCGAGATGATGCATGCAGGTACGTCGCGTTATGACCTCGATCGTTTCGGTATGGTGTTCCGCCCAAGCCCGCGTCAGTCTGATCTGATGATTGTGGCTGGTACGCTCACTAACATAATGGCTCCGGCATTGCGCAAGGTGTACGACCAGATGGCCGAACCGCGTTGGGTGATCTCGATGGGTTCGTGTGCCAACGGTGGCGGCTACTATCACTATTCGTACTCGGTGGTGCGTGGCTGTGATCGCATTGTGCCAGTGGATATTTACGTACCGGGTTGCCCGCCGACCGCTGAAGCGTTGCTTTACGGCCTGATCCAGTTACAGAACAAGATTCGTCGTACCAGTACGATTGCCCGCTAAGGCCAGGCTCAGGAAATTCACGATCATGACTCTAAACACGCAAGCACTCGCCGATCTACTGCAGCAGGTTCTGGGCAGCAGCATTGTGCGTCTGAAGCAGGATCTGGGCGAAGTCACTATTGATATTACGCCGGCTGATTATCATGCGGCTACATTGAAGCTACGCGATACTGCTGGCCTCAAGTTTGACCAGCTGATTGATCTTTGCGGTATCGACTATTCCACTTATGGCGGTAAAGAGTCGCACCCGCAACGTTTTGCTGTCATTGTGCATCTGCTGTCTGTTGAGCTGAATCAACGCGTTCGTTTGCGTGTTTATGCCCCGGACGATCAGATGCCTGTGCTCGATTCGCTGGTGGATGTCTGGACGGCGGCCAACTGGTTTGAACGTGAAGCATTCGATCTGTATGGCATTCTGTTTGTGAACCATCCAGATCTGCGTCGTATTCTCACGGACTATGGTTTTGTCGGTCATCCGTTCCGCAAGGACTTCCCGGTTTCGGGTTATGTCGAAATGCGTTACGACGAAGAGCAGAAACGCGTTATCTATCAACCCGTCACCATCGAGCCACGTGAAAATACCCCGCGTGTCGTGCGTGAATCCACCTACGGCGAACCTGCGGTTTAACCGCGGGGTCACTTTTAGAGATCAGTACGGACCTAACCGGACATCCAGGATCCCAGCATGTCAGAGATTCGTAACTACACATTGAACTTCGGCCCGCAGCACCCTTCGGCACACGGTGTGCTACGTTTGGTGCTGGAGCTGGATGGTGAAACTGTCGAACGCGCCGACCCGCATATCGGGCTGCTGCACCGTGCGACTGAAAAACTGGCTGAAACCCGTACCTGGGTGCAGTCGGTGCCTTACATGGATCGTCTGGACTATGTGTCCACGATGTGTAACGAGCACGCTTACTGCATGGCCATTGAGAAGATGCTGGGTGTCCAGGTGCCTGAGCGCGCGCAGTACATTCGCGTGATGTTTGATGAAGTCACCCGTCTGCTGAACCACCTGCTGTGGATTGGCTGTCATGGTCTGGACGTGGGTGCCATGACCATGACGCTTTATACCTTCCGCGATCGTGAAGATCTGATGGATGTGTACGAGTCGGTGTCGGGTGCCCGCTTGCATGCGGCTTATTTCCGTCCAGGTGGCGTGTATCGCGACCTGCCTGATGTGATGCCGAAGTATGAAGTGTCGCGCTGGAAAGATGCCAAGCGCGTTGCCGAGTTGAACGAGAACCGTCAGGGCTCGCTCCTCGACTTCCTTGAAGACTTCACGAACCGCTTCCCGAAATATCTGGATGAGTACCACACCCTGCTGACTGATAACCGTATCTGGAAACAGCGTCTGGTGAATATCGGTGTGGTGTCGCCTGAGCGTGCACTGAGCATGGGCTTTACCGGTGCCATGCTGCGTGGTTCGGGCGTTGAATGGGATCTGCGTAAGAAGCAGCCGTACGAAGTATACGACCGTCTGGATTTCGATATCCCGGTCGGTACCAATGGCGATTGCTACGATCGTTATCTCGTCCGTATGGAAGAAATGGCGCAGTCGAACCGCATCATCAAACAATGTATTACCTGGCTCCGTGCAAATCCGGGACCGGTAATGACCAACGACTACAAGGTTGCGCCGCCGCCCCGCGAAGCCATGAAGTCGAATATGGAAGAATTGATTCACCACTTCAAGCATTTCACGGAAGGCATCCACGTGCCTGAACATGAGTGCTATGCCGCCATTGAACACCCGAAGGGTGAATTTGGTATCTATCTGGCATCGGATGGCGCCAATAAGCCGTATCGCATGAAGATTCGTGCGCCTGGCTTCCCGCACATGGCTTCTCTGGAAGAAATGGCACGTGGCCACATGATTGCCGACGTGGTAACCATTATTGGTTCCCAGGATCTCGTTTTTGGTGAGGTTGACCGCTGATGCTGACTCAGGAAACCCTCGCGCGCTTTGATCGCGAAGTTGCCAAGTACCCGGCTGAACAGAAACAGTCGGCTGTGATGGCTTGTTTGACACTGGCTCAGGTAGAAAAGGGCTGGCTGGATAAGGATACGATTGCTTTCGTAGCCGAATATCTGGATATGCCGGCCATTGCTGCTCAGGAAGTGGCTACGTTCAACAACATGTACAACCTGAAGCCTGTTGGTAAGTACAAGCTGGCTGTTTGCACTTGTATCCCTTGTGCGCTATCGGGTGGACGCGATGCGGCGGCTTACCTGGCGGATCGTTTGGGTATCAAGCTGGGCGAAACAACGGCCGATGGTCGCTTTACGCTGGTTGAAAGCGAATGCCAGGGTGCTTGTGGCGATGCACCGGTTGCTTTGGTTAACAACCACAGCATGAAGAGCTTCCTGACGCCTGATAAACTGGATCAACTGCTGGAGGAACTGAAGTAATGGCTATCCTCGGTTCCATCAATCCCATCATGACCGCTGACTGGCAAGGTGATGCCGGCTGGGGTATCGATGCCTACATGAAGCGCGGCGGTTACGAAGCGCTGAAAAAGATTCTGTCTGAAAAGATGCCGCCGGAAGCGGTGATCGCTGAAGTGAAGAAATCGGTGCTGCGCGGCCGTGGCGGTGCAGGCTTCCCAACAGGTTTGAAGTGGAGTTTTATGCCCCGCACCATGCCGGGGGATAAGTACATCTGCTGTAACACCGATGAAGGTGAGCCAGGTACATTCAAAGACCGTGACATCATGCGTTACGATCCGCATTCGGTCATTGAAGGCATGATCATTGGTGCCTATGCCATGGGTGCCACGCGTGGGTATAACTACGTCCACGGTGAAATCTACGAACTGTACGAGCGTTTTGAAGCCGCCTTGGCTGAAGCGCGTGCGGCCGGTTTCCTGGGTCAGAATATTCTGGGCAGTGAGCATTCTTTCGAACTGTTTGCACACCATGGTTATGGTGCGTATATCTGTGGTGAAGAAACCGCCCTCCTGGATTCCATTGAAGGTAAAAAGGGTCAGCCGCGTTTCAAACCGCCGTTCCCGGCTTCGTTTGGCCTGTACGGTCGCCCAACCACAGTTAACAACACCGAAACTTTTGCATCGGTGCCGTTCATCATCCGTTTGGGTGCAGACAACTTCCTCAACGCCGGTAAAGAAAACAACGGCGGCACCAAGTTGTTCTCTATCTCGGGTCACGTTGAGCGTCCGGGTAACTACGAAATCCCTCTGGGTACACCATTCTCGACCTTGCTTGAAATGGCCGGTGGCGTACGCGGTGGCCGTAAGCTCAAGGCAGTAATTCCTGGCGGTTCTTCATCGCCAGTACTGCCCGGCGACATCATGATGCAATGTACGATGGACTATGACTCCATCGCCAAGGCCGGCTCCATGCTGGGTTCTGGCGCTGTCATCGTGATGGATGAAACGGTTTGTATGGTCGACGTGCTCAACCGCCTGTCATTCTTCTATCACGAAGAGTCTTGCGGTCAGTGTACGCCATGCCGTGAAGGTACGAACTGGCTTTACCAGATCGTGCATCGCATCGAGACGGGCGAAGGTAAGCCAGAAGATCTGGACATGCTTCTCTCTATCTGTAGCAACATTTGCGGCCGCACGATCTGTGCGCTTGGCGATGCTGCTGCGTTCCCGGTGATGAGCTTCCTCAAGCATTTCCGCTCGGAGTACGAGCACCATATCAAGCACAAGACCTGTCTGGTGCCGAAAGATGTTCAACGCTCCGGTAGTACGTTCCACAGACATCCGAACGCCGCCTGATAGGGCGTACCGCTTCATTCATAGATCTGATTTCGCGAGTCGCACATGCTAGAAATTGAAATCGACGGCAAAAAGGCACAGGTAGCTGACGGTTCTACCGTGATGGACGCTGCCAGCCAGCTGGGCATCTACATTCCACACTTCTGTTATCACAAGAAGCTGTCGATTGCTGCCAACTGCCGGATGTGTCTGGTTCTGGTAGAAAAAGCTCCGAAACCGCTGCCGGCCTGTGCCACACCTGTTACCAATGGTATGAAGGTGTTTACGCACTCCGAGCTGGCTGTGACTGCCCAGAAGGGTGTCATGGAGTTTCTGCTGATCAATCACCCACTGGATTGCCCGATCTGTGACCAGGGCGGTGAATGTCAGCTGCAGGATCTTGCCGTAGGCTACGGTCAAAGCGGTTCGCGCTTTACCGAAGAAAAACACGTGGTGTTCCACAAGAACGTGGGTCCGCTGATTTCGATGGAAGAAATGAGCCGCTGTATCCACTGTACGCGTTGCGTACGCTTCGGCCAGGAAGTGGCCGGGGTGATGGAACTGGGCATGATCAACCGCAACATGCACTCCGAAATTACGACGTTTGTCGGCAAGACCGTTGACTCCGAACTGTCGGGCAACATGATCGACATCTGCCCTGTGGGCGCGCTCACCTCCAAGCCGTTCCGCTACTCGGCACGTACCTGGGAGCTACAACGCCGCAAATCGGTTTCGCCGCACGATGCAACTGGCGCAAACCTGACTGTTCAGGTGAAGGGCGATGTGGTTAAGCGCGTTCTCCCCCTCGACAATGAAAACGTCAACGAATGCTGGATTTCGGATAAAGATCGTTTCTCCTACGAGTCGCTGAACAGTGCTGAGCGTCTGCTCAAGCCGATGCTGAAGCAGGGCGGCCAGTGGCAGGAAGTTGAATGGAACGTCGCGCTGGATTATGTAGCGCACGGTCTGCGTAGTATTGCCAAAGATGCCGGTGGCGATCAGATCGCTACAGTTGTCAGCCCGCATGCCACGCTAGAAGAAATGTACCTGGCCGGCCGCATAGCACGCACATTGGGTTCGGAAAATATTGATTTCCGTCTTCGCCAGCAAGATTTCCGCGCCGATGCACAACGCCCGGGCGCTGCGCCATGGCTGGGTCTGCCGTTAGCTGATCTGAGCAACGTCGATGCAGCACTGATCGTTGGTGGCTTCCTGCGCAAGGATGCACCGCTGGTTGCCCAACGTCTTCGTCACGCTGCACGTAAGGGTGCTGCCGTATTCTCGGTGAACGTGACCAGCGATGATTCGCTGATCAAGCATGCTGGCATGATCTACACGCCACCGGGTCAACTGGTTGCTGCGCTGGCTGGTGTGGTACGCGCTGCTGCCGAAATCAAGGGTGTACAGGCTTCTGCACTGGCTGCTCTGGGTAATGCCGGTGAGCTTGAGCGCAAAATTGCTACCGCCCTGATTGGTGATGGCCAGCTGGAAAGCGGCCCACGCGCCATTGTGCTGGGTAACGTGGCAGTACAGCACCCTGATTATTCTCTGCTGGAACAACTGGCTGGCGAACTGGCCACAATCACTGGGGCTTCGGCCGGTACGGTGGGCGAGGCAGCAAACTCGGTGGGTGGTTATATTGCCAAGGCAACACCGCAACAGGGTGGTCGCGATGCGGCACGTCTGTTCGCCGAACCACGTAAAGCCTATGTGTTGTTCGGTTGTGAGCCATCACTGGATGTCGCTAATCCGGCACAGGCACTGCGTGCTTTGAATGCTGCAGATATGGTGGTTCAGTTTGCCACCTTCAAGGATACAGATGCGCTGGCTTATGCCGATGTGCTGCTGCCGCTGTCACCATTTACCGAAACCTCTGGCACCTTCATTAACGGTGAGGGTGTTGCACAGTCCTTCGTTGGCGTTGTGCGCCAGGCTGGCGATTCTCGCCCGGGTTGGAAGCTGCTGCGCGTACTGGGCAACCTGTTGAACGTTGAACGTTGTGAATACCAGAGCAGTGAAGAAGTGCGTAACGAAATTCTAGGCGCTGACAACAGCTTGCCTGAAGGTTCGCTGGCACGTCTGCTGGAGACAACGGGTCATAGCGTCACCGCTATTTCCGGTGTTGGCCTACAACGTATTGCTGATGTACCGATTTACTTTGCCGATGCACTGGTTCGTCGCTCGCCTTCACTGCAGAAGACGCGTGATGCCCAAGCGCCAACAGCACGCATGAATGCTGCAACGCTGGCCAATGTCGGTGCAGCAGATGGCCGCAGTGTTCGCGTCAAGGGTAGCGAAGGTTCAGCAACATTGAATGCGGTTCTGGATAACACCGTGCCGGATGGTTGTGTACGCATTGCAGCGGCGCACCCATCGACGGCGACCATCGGTGGTTTGAATGACATGATCGTCGTGGAGTGTGTCTGATGGATGCCATGATTCAAATGGGTCAAAATCTTTTCGGGGCGGGCTGGCCGTTAATCTGGGCCGTCTTGAAGATTGTTGCCATCGTTGCACCGCTGCTCCTGGCAGTTGCCTATCTGACTTACTTCGAACGTAAAGTCATCGGTTACATTCAGATTCGCATTGGCCCGAACCGTGTGGGTCCGTGGGGTCTGATTCAACCGATCGCCGACGGCATCAAGCTGCTTTTAAAAGAAAGCATCGTTCCGTCGGTTTCCAGCAAGTTCCTGTACCTTCTGGCTCCGGTACTGTCGATTGCACCGGCACTGGTAGCCTGGGCGGTGATCCCGTTTGCCGATGGCCTGGTGCTGGCCGATATCGATGCCGGTCTGCTGTTTGTGCTGGCGCTGTCGTCGGTTGGTATCTACGGCGTCATCCTGGCGGGTTGGTCGTCTAACTCCAAGTATGCATTCCTGGGCGCCATGCGTTTGGGCGCGCAGATGATTTCGTATGAAATCGCCATGGGTTTTGCACTGGTCTGCGTGCTGATGGTTTCGCAGAGTCTGAATCTGTCGGATATCGTTAACGGGCAGGGTAAGGGACTGTTTGCTGACTACGGTGTCAGCATCTTCTCCTGGAACTGGATTCCGCTGTTCCCGATGTTCCTCGTCTACTTCATTTCCGGTATTGCCGAAACGAACCGTGCCCCATTTGACGTAGCCGAAGGCGAGTCGGAAATCGTGGCCGGTTTCCACGTTGATTACTCGGGTTTTGCTTTTGCCCTGTTCTTCCTGGCCGAATACGCCAACATGATTCTGATCAGCATCCTGACCGCCATCATGTTCCTGGGTGGCTGGCTGTCACCAGTGGGCTTCCTGCCTGACGGCTTCTTCTGGCTGGCGCTCAAGACTGCGGCGTTGCTCTTCTGTTTCCTCTGGTTCCGCGCGACCTTCCCGCGTTACCGTTATGACCAGATCATGCGTCTGGGCTGGAAAGTGTTCATTCCCCTGACGATCATCTGGTTGGTCGTAACGGGTGTCTGGTTGATTTCCCCGCTGAATATCTGGAACTAAGATCATGGGTGCCATTAGCGAATTCGTCACCAAGAGTAAACAGGTTGTTAACAGCCTGTTCCTCAAAGAGCTCCGCAAAGGTCTGCGTGTGACCGGTTGGTATTTTTTCCAGCCAAAGATCACGGTTCAGTATCCGGAAGAAAAAACACCACAAAGCCGTCGCTTCCGTGGTTTGCACGCCCTGCGCCGTTATCCTAACGGGGAAGAGCGTTGTATTGCCTGTAAGTTGTGCGAAGCGATTTGTCCGGCTATGGCCATTACCATTGAATCGGATCAGCGTGATGATGGCAGCCGTCGTACCACGCGTTATGACATCGATCTGACCAAGTGCATTTTCTGCGGCTTCTGTGAAGAAGCCTGTCCGGTTGATGCCATTGTTGAAACCCGCGTGCTCGAGTATCACGGTGAAGCACGTGGCGACTTGTATTACACCAAGCCAATGCTGCTGGCGAATGGGGATCGTTACGAAACCCAGATCGCTGCGGATCGTGCTGGCGATGCCCCATACCGATAAGGATTAACGATGGACTTCAAACTAATCCTCTTTTACGTGCTGTCCACAATTCTGGTTGCTTCCAGCCTGGGTGTTGTTGCTGCGCGTAACCCTGTCAACGCGGCCATGTTCCTGGTGCTCAGCTTCTTTACAGCAGCCATGGTGTGGATGCTGGCACAAGCCGAGTTTCTGGCCATTGTGCTGATTCTGGTTTACGTGGGCGCCGTAATGGTGCTGTTCCTGTTCGTAGTAATGATGCTCGACATCAATCTAGATCGCCTGCGCCAGGGCTTCTGGAGCTATCTGCCGCTGGGCGCGCTTATCGGCATTCTGATGATTCTGGAAATGAGCATTGTGCTGGGTGGCCAGTACTTCCAGGTGCTGGATATGCCGCTCCCTCCGGAATTGGCCGATTCGTCCAATACCAAGGATCTGGGTCTGCTGCTGTATACCCAATACACGTATCCCGATCAGGTAGCTGCGGCGATTCTTCTCGTTGCAATTATTGCTGCGATTATTCTGACGCACCGGGGTCGTAAAGACACCAAGCGTCAGGTGATTTCTGATCAGCTTGCTGTTAAAGCAGCTGATCGTCTGCGCGTCGTGAAAATGGACGCAGTGAAACCTCAACCCGCTCCAGCCGCTCCCGAACAGGAAGCAGGCGACGGCGCTGCCAAGTAACCCCAGACCGAGTTAGAACCGGAGACTGCCTTGCTGACCCTCTCACATTTCCTCGTCCTGGCTGCTGTGCTTTTCGGCATTAGCGTGATTGGACTTTTCCTCAATCGGAAAAACCTGATTATTCTGCTGATGGACATCGAATTGATGCTGCTTGCAGTTAAAAAAAACTTAATCGCATTCTCTCATTTCCTACAGGATCTGAACGGCCAGGTGTTCGTGTTCTTTATTCTGGCTGTGGCTGCTGCCGAATCGGCAATTGGCCTGGCTATTCTGATTGTTCTATTCCGTAATCTGTCCACGATTCATGTGGATGATCTCGACCGTATGAAGGGCTAAGTAGGAATCGTCTCATGGACATGAAAACCCTTTACCTCACCGTACCCCTCGCACCACTCGTTGGTGCTGCCCTGTCTGGCTTTACTTGCCGTGTTACGCCTCGCTGGTTTTCAGCTGGCGTAACCATCCTCGGCGTGGCGATCTCGATGGTCGCCTCGTTGCTGGTGATGCAAGACGTCCTCAAAGGCCATACCTTCTACGGTAATCTGTACACGTGGGCAACCAGTGGTGATTACTCCTTCAGCATCGGCTTCCAGATCGATACGCTCACAGCCATGATGATGTGCGTGGTCAACTCGGTGTCGCTGCTGGTCCATATCTACACGATTGGCTACATGGCAGATGACGACGGTTTCCGTCGTTTCTTCTCGTACATCAGCCTGTTTACCTTCTCGATGCTCATGCTGGTGATGAGCAACAACTTCCTGCAGCTGTTCTTTGGCTGGGAAGCCGTGGGTCTGGTGTCGTATCTGCTGATCGGTTTCTACATGAACCGTGACACGGCTACTTTCGCCAACCTCAAGGCATTCCTGGTGAATCGTGTGGGTGACTTCGGGTTTATTTTGGGAATTGGTTTGATCCTGGCTTATTTTGGTACGCTGGATTACGCCGATGTGTTCAAGGCGGCTCCTTCGCTGGCTGATAAAACAGTGAATCTGTGGGGCACGGCTGAATGGTCATTGATGACGGTCACCTGTATTTGCCTGTTCATCGGTGCCATGGGTAAGTCGGCTCAAGTGCCGTTGCATGTGTGGCTGCCAGATTCGATGGAAGGCCCAACACCAATTTCCGCGCTGATCCACGCCGCTACCATGGTAACGGCCGGTATTTTCATGGTGGCTCGCTGTTCACCGCTGTTCAACCTGTCGCCTACCGCGCTGTCTTTCGTGCTCATCATCGGCGCCACGACAGCGTTGTTTATGGGTTTCCTGGGTATGATCCAGAACGATATCAAGCGTATCGTGGCTTACTCGACGCTCTCGCAGCTGGGTTATATGACGGTGGCACTGGGTGTAGCCGCTTACCCGATCGCCATCTTCCACCTTATGACGCACGCCTTCTTCAAAGCGCTGCTGTTCCTCGGTGCCGGTTCGGTCATTATCGGTATGCATCATGACCAGGACATCCGTAACATGGGTGGCCTGTGGAAGTACATGCCGATTACGTGGATCACCACGCTGATTGGTTCGCTATCGCTGATTGCTTTCCCGTTCTTCTCGGGTTTCTACTCGAAAGATTCGATCATCGAAGCGGTACACATGTCGCACATTCCTGGCTCAAGCTACGCATTGTTTGCCGTCGTCGCCAGTGTGTTCGTGACCACGTACTACACCTTCCGTTCCTATTTCATCGTGTTCCACGGACGTGAGCGCTGGAATGATGCCGAGCATGTGGCTGCGGCACATGCCAATGACGACCATCACGCCGCACATGATGATGCGCACGGTCATGACGACCATGGCCACGAAGAACACCACCATGGCCTGCAACCTGGCGACAAACCACATGAATCGCCATGGGTTGTGACCTTGCCACTGATTCTGTTGGCCATTCCATCGGTCATCATTGGCTACTATGCGATTGATCCAATGCTTTATGGCTCTTTCTTTGACGGTGTCATTTACGTCAACAAGGCGATCCCGGTGATGGCTGAAATGAAGGAAGAGTTCCATGGCCCGCTGGGTATGGCGCTACATTCGGTACAAACTCTGCCGTTCTGGCTGATGGTTGCCGGTCTGGTTGTTACGTACTACTTCTACATGGTGAAGCCATCGATTCCAGCGGCTTTGCAGAAGAAGTTCCATGGTATCTACACCCTCATGGATAACAAATACTACTTCGACGCCTTCAATATGGCTGTGTTTGCTGGCGGTGCCCGCAAGCTGGGTGGTTTCCTCAACCGATTTGGTGAGGCAACCCTGATCGATGGTTTCTTCGTTAATGGATCGGCCAAGCTGGTCGGTGTGGTGGCCGGTATTGTCCGCCACTTCCAGACGGGTTACCTGTATCAGTACGCCTTCACGATGATCATTGGTGTGTTTGCCCTGCTAACGCTGTGGTTCTTCACAACCTGATTTCGATTAACCGGTTCCAATTGCGCTGCCTCTGTATTTTCTGGAAATGACTATGTCTGGTTACCCGCTACTATCGCTTGCCATCTGGATTCCTATCGTGGCCGGCCTGCTCATTCTGGCAGTCGGTCGTGATAGCAATCCGGGGCTCTCGCGTATTCTTGCTCTGTTTGGCGCTCTGGCCGGGTTGCTGATCACGATCCCGCTGTATACGGATTTCGACCGCAGCACGTCGATGATGCAGTTTGTCGAGTTGGCTCCCTGGATCCCGCGCTTTAACATCAATTACCACCTGGGCGTTGACGGCATCTCGATGCTGTTCATCATTCTGAACAGCTTTGTCACCGTGATGGTGGTGCTGGCCGGCTGGCAAGTTATCCAGAAGAAAGTGTCTCAATACAACGCGGCATTCCTGATCATGTCGGGTCTGTTTAACGGTGTCTTCTGCGCACTAGACGGCATCCTGTTTTACGTGTTCTTCGAAGCGTCCCTGATTCCGATGTACCTGATTATCGGTATCTGGGGTGGTCATAACCGTGTCTACGCAGCCATCAAGTTCTTCCTCTATACCCTGTTGGGCTCAGTGCTATTCCTCCTGGCCCAGCTGTACCTGTTTATCTATTCGGGCGGTAGCTTCTCGATTCTGGATTGGCATCAGATGC